>JBKHAJ010000193.1:0-6693 GCA_046542935.1 Spirochaetia bacterium
CGGGAAAACACCCTGTCCCCCGGAGCGAACCCGGTTACTCCGGGCCCGACCTCGACAATAGTCCCCGCCGCCTGATATCCCGGCACGTGGGGAAACGCGAACGGGGCCTCCCCGGGGACCTCGAGCTTGCCCCGAAGCATCCACCTCTCCGTCCCGGGGCTGATTGCTGAATAGGCAATACGCACCAGGACCTCTTCATCCCCCGGTTCAGGCAGAGGGACTTCGATGAGCTCGGCTTTCTCCCTTTCCGGGAAGCATACCGCTTTCATTTTTTCCCTATCACTGTTCATATCGTGTCCGTTCAAATCGTCGTTCACGGCCTTTCTCCTTGTTCCTGTTCATCTATTTCCTGTACATCAGGAGCTCGTGTTCCGCCTTGCTGATGTTTTCCGCCGCCCGTTTGTCCTCTTTGAGGAGAATATAGAGATAGACGGCATCCAGAATGACCGTGTGGGATATCTTCGAGGGCAGGTCGATCTTCTGATACTCCGCCTCTACCGGAGCGCTTATGAGTTTTACGTCGGAATAGCCGGTGATCGGAGCATCCATAAAACTGGTAAGACAAATCGTCTTAGTTCCGTTCTTTTTCGCGTTTTCCATGCACGAAAGGACCTCCCCCGTTCTTCCCGAGAAAGAGACCCCGACGGCTACATCCGATTCGCGGCTGTTTTTGGCGAGAATCCGCTGATAGTAGATATCGGGATTATGGCAGCAGGTAAATCCGGCGAGACTCAGCTTCCACGCGAAATCCATGGTGGTGGAAATTGACGAAGAGACTGAAAAGAAGAGAATCCGCTCCGCCTGGACGATCAATTTCGCCGCGGCCTCCACCGCCGAGTAATCGAGGTTCGCCGCCGTCTCCTGCAGATGGGCGATTTCCTTATCGAAAAGGCTCTTGGTAATCGCCTCGACCCCGTCACTCCGTATGGCGTCGGGAGAAAAATGGAACCCCACGCCGATGTCCCGGATAAGGGCCACCTTGAAATCCTTATACCCCTTAAAACCCAAACGTTTCGCGAAGCGGTAAACGGTGGGCAGACTGACATCGGTAATCCCCGCCATCTCGTTGATGGTAATCCTGTAGATCTCCTCCGGTTTGGCGAGAATAAAATCCGCGATCCGCCGCTCCGCCTGGGTAATATCCGGGTACAGGGATTTGATCTTGGTAAGGGCGTTGATGTCGTTCATTGTGTCCTCATTCAATCTCTCCCATGATACATCAAATCCACAAATTGTCAATATTTTTACATCGCCATATTTATAATGTAAATTTTTTACATTTTTTCGTTGACAGATAAATCCCGGCAGCCCTACAATGAAAAAACGCGGAGGGTAGAAATGAAAAATCTCAAGATAGGCTATGTAGCGGGTTTTATGGACGGGTTCTCAAAAATCGGCCTCGAGACCTTTGAGGAGAACAGGAAGGACCTCGATGCGATGGGAGAGAAGCTCGGATTCGAGGTAAACCACTATTCACAGCCGGTCATGTCTCTCGAACAGGCGCGGAATGTGCGGAGCGACATGAAGCGGAGAGAAATCGACTTTCTCTTGATCTTTCAGCCGGCCTACATCATAGGAGATTTCGTCTACGAGCTGATGAAGCTCGACGTTCCCCTCGGCCTGTGGGCAATCGAAGAACCGCGGGAAGAGGGACCGATGCCGCTGGCCAGCTTCGTAAACCTCTGCCAGAATGCCGGTATTGCCCAGGCGATGTTCAAGGACCGTCCCCGCAGGTTCAAATGGTTCTTCGGCCCCTTGGAAGGACCGCTTTTCGCCCGGCCTTTCGAGATTACCGTGCGCGCTCTTAAAGTAATCAAGAACCTCCGCGACGCCCGGGTCGCCCAGATCGGCAAACTCGCCGACGGTCACATCAACCATTCGGTGGACAACCGGGACATCTCCGCGAAACTCGGCGTGGAGGTGAGCCGGGACTATGAGATCGAAGATATCATGAGCTTAGGAGATAAAATTCCCGACTCGGAGGTCAAAAAGGAACTGAACGCCCTAGACGAGAGCTGCAAACGCAGCAGGATCGGGGCCGACAAGGTGGAGCTCGCGGTCAGACACTTTCTCGCGGTCAAGAAGCTCGCCGGCGACGAGGAGTATGCGGGTATCGCCTACTCGTGCTGGCCGAAGCTGATGCCTTTACTCGGAATGAGCGGATGCCTGACAAACGCCCTCCTCAATAACATTGGAATTCCCGGGGGATGCGAGGCCGACGTCTTGGGTACCGTCTCTATGCTGGTGCTAAAACTCCTGACCGAGGAGCCCACGGTGCTCATGGACCTGCCGAAGTTCGACACCGAAGACAATTCCCTCATGCTGTGGCACTGCGGGACCTCCCCGTTCAGCATGGCAAACAACGAGGGGGTCCTTCTGGAACGGCACTACTTCGCCGACTACTCCGACGATCCGGGCATGAAAGACTGCGGTCCTACCACCGACGTCACCTTCCGGGAAAGTCCCCTTACCGTATTCAGGATATGCCGGGACGCCGATTACTTCTACTATTTTACAGGCCGCAGCTTCGACAGCGGCAAGAAAACATTCCGCGGAAGCCGCGGCTGGGTCGGCGACCTGCACCTCTACAAAGATCCGGTCGAGGTCCTCGACCTGATGAACACCATCATCTACCGCTCCGGGGCTCACCACTACCCCATGGTGATGCGGGACGTAGGGTCATATCTCGAGGAAACCGCCTATTGGTTGGGTTTGAAGAGGGTACCGAAGGAACCGTATACCGAGTATCTGTCGGTATAAAGTTTGGGTGCACAAACAAAAACCCCCGGCGTGAACCGGGGGTGGAAAGTCTCTATTATAGCTGACGCTTATTGCGGTAACTGACTGTAGAGATATTTGAAGTAGTCCATATCGGTAGTCAGGGTCTTTCTAAACGACGGGACAAGCCGGCGGTACGATTCTATCGACCGCCAGAACTCGAAGAAGTCCGGGTCCTGTTCGTAGGAATCCGCGTATACCCGCGTTGCCTCGGCGTCCGCTTCCCCCTTGATCTGTTCGGACCGATCGTAGGCCCTCGACAAAATCGATTTCTTTTCATTCTCGAGCCGGCCGAGCCATTCCGCCTTCTTTCCTTCGCCGTAGCTCCGGAAGGCCTGGGCTATCTGGTTCCGGTCCTTGATCATCCGCTGATAGACGCTTTCGGTAAGGTCTTCGGAATACCGGATCTGCCGGACGACGATGTCGATAAGCTCGATGCCGAACTGAGGCGCGATCTCGGCGGCGCGGTCGAATATGTCCGCAGAAAGGGCGGTACGCCCCTTCTCGATGGTGTCGTACCTCGTTACCGTCTCGGTCAGATTGGCGAGTTCCCTGACCCCTTCCTCATCGACATCCTCGGTTTCCGCCTGCTGCTGGATAACATCGGCCCGTTCGATCTCGTTTATGACATTCGAGTTACGGACCGCCTCTATGAGTAGGTTCTGGGAGATGACCGTCCGGATCGAACTGTCTATGATGTCGTCCAACCGCGCGAACCCCTGCTCGAGGGTGGTTACCGATTCGTAAAACAGCACCGGGTCTTCGATCCGCCACCGGGCGGTCGAATCGACCCAGATAAACTGGTTTTCCTGAGTCGGGATCCGCTGGGCCTCTCCGTCCCAGGCAAGGATCTTTTTGGAGTACCGGGTCACGTTATCGACTAACGGGGTCTTGAACTTGAGCCCCGCCTCGGTCGTCGTGCTGACGATCCGGCCGAACCGTAAAACCACCGCCTGCTCCCCTTCCTGGATCGTATAGAACGGTCCGAGAAGCAGAAATATAATAAGCACTATTGCAATTATTACCAGTGTCGTTATGAGTTTTTTCATTGGGTACCTCCCGCGCTCTGATTCCGGAGCTGCTTTAGAGGTATAAAATTTTCCAGGTTCCGATCTATGAGGTCCGTATCGGTGTCCTCTCCGAAAACGTCCTCCATCATCTCGATGTAGAGCCGTGTCCGGGTGACTTCCCGGGATGTCCGGTATTCGGCGTATACCGAATTAAACCTGGCGACATCACCCCGGGCCTCGTTGACCCGCTCGGCCGCATATCCCTGGGCCACCTGGATCATCTGGTCCGCCTGCCCTCGGGCCTTCGGTATTTCCGCATTATACGCCTCTTTCCCCTCGTTGATAAACCGGTTCATGTCCTGTACCGACTTGTTTACATCCTCGAAAGCGTCCTGCACTTCGCCCGCGGGCGGAACGATGTTCCTCAGCTTGACGGTGGTTACGTTGATGCCGAGGCCGTACTGCCGGAAAATCTCGTTCATCTGCTCCTGACCCTGGAGCTCGATGTTCGGACGTTCACTGCCGATTACGTCGAGGATCGCCCGGTCGCCGACTAGGCGGTTTATGATCGACTGACTGATGTCCCTGATTGTCTTTTCCTTGTTTTCCACATTGAACAGCCAGGCTTGAGCGTCGACGATCCGGTACTGGATGACCCATTCGACATCGATAATATTCAGGTCGCCGGTAAGCATAATGGATTCCTCCGGATAATCCGCCGGCGAATATGCCGTAGTAATTCCGGGCTCCGCTGTCCTGAACCCGAACGACATGTTTTGGATTACCTGGGTGGGGACATTGTAGTTCTTCTCGATCCCGAACGGTAATTTCAAGTGCAGCCCCGGGGCCGCGGTCCGATTCATTCTCCCGAACAAAAGCACTATCGCTTCTTCGGTCTGGTCGACTACGAACAGACTCGAAGAGATCAGAATGATAAAAACGACTATAGCAATTACAATTACTACAAGTTTAGGTTTTATCTTGAACGGCTTTTGATTGGGAGTAACGTCTTGTTCAGACATAGTTCCTCCTTAATTAATTCCTTTCAATACGTATTGTAAGGTTACCGAACTGCGGCGGTCAAGTCAAGGTTAATCGTCGTCCTTCCCCGGCCCCCGCCGCGGCCCGCCTTGACAACGGCCCGAGGGGGCCATATAGTGAAAAATCATGAAAAAACGGTTGATCACCTCGGCGCTGCCTTATGTCAATAATATCCCCCACTTAGGAAACCTGATCCAGGTGCTCTCGGCGGATGTTTTCGCCCGGTTCTGCCGTCTGCGCGGTTACGAAACCCTCTACGTCTGCGGGACCGATGAATACGGGACGGCCACCGAAACCAAGGCCATAGAAGAGGGGATAACCCCGAAGGAACTCTGTGACCGGTATTACGAAATCCACACCGACATCTACACCTGGTTCGAAATCAGCTTCGACCGGTTCGGCAGGACTTCCACGCCTGCCCAGACGGAAATAGTCCAGGACATCTTCTTGAAGCTCGACGCCGCCGGATATATAAACGAGAAGACCACCGAGCAGCTCTACTGCGCCTCCTGCCGCCGTTTTTTGGCCGACCGGTACGTCCGCGGTACCTGTCCCCACTGCGGTTACGAGGACGCCCGGGGAGACCAGTGCGAGAACTGCGGCAAGCTCTTGGATCCCGTCGACCTTATCAACCCGCGCTGCGGCATCTGCAAAGAGCCGCCGGTGCTCAAGGCGACCCGGCACCTCTACATCGACCTTCCCGCGATCCTGCCGAAGCTCGAGGAGTGGATGGAGCGGCGCTCGCAAGAGGGGTTCTGGGCGAACAACGCCGTGCAGATGACGAAGAGCTGGATCCGGGACGGCCTGCATGAGCGGTGCATTACCCGGGACCTGAAATGGGGAATCCCCGTCCCCAAAAAGGGGTTCGAGGACAAGGTCTTCTACGTGTGGTTCGACGCGCCCATCGGCTACATCTCCATTACGGCGAACCACACCGACGATTGGGAAGCCTGGTGGAAGAACCCCGGCAACGTGGAACTCTTCCAGTTCATCGGTAAGGACAACATCCCCTTCCACACCGTTGTCTTTCCCTCCTCCCTCCTCGGAAGCGGCGACAATTGGACTACCCTGTGGCACATGTCCTCCACCGAATACCTCAACTACGAAACGGGAAAGTTCTCCAAGAGCAAAGGGATAGGGGTATTCGGCACCGACGCCAGGGAGACGGGAATCCCCGCCGATGTGTGGAGATTCTACATCTACTACAACCGCCCGGAGAAGTCGGACGCCCTCTTTTCCTGGGCGGATATGCAGATAAAAGTCAATTCCGAACTCATCGGCAACTTCGGAAACCTGGTCAACCGGACGCTCACCTTCTTGAACAAGTTCTACGAGGGACTTATTCCCGATGCGGAAATCGACGCCGATTTCTGGAAGCGGGTAACCGAACTCGAAAACACCGTAACCGCACACCTCGAACGGGCGGAGCTCAAGGAGGGCTTGAAGAAAATCCTGGAGCTCAGCTCCATCGGAAACAAGGCCTTCCAGGACGGGGAGCCCTGGCGGACGAGAAAGGAGAACCCCGAGGAAGCGGCGGTGCTCCTCAAGACTCTGGCCTATCTGGTACGGGACCTCGCCGTCCTCATGGAGCCCTACACACCCGCCGCCGCTCGAAAAGTCCGGAGCTTTCTAGGTATCGAATCGGTTAACTGGAAAGTTTTGGGGACCACGGCAGGTCTCTCCAGGGTCTCCCAACCGGAGCTCCTCTTCAGCCTCCTCGAGGACGATCTGATAACACAACTCAGGGACCGGTTCGCCGGCACCCAGAAGGACAGGGAAACTATGGAAGAAAACACGCAACAGGGGGAAGAAACCCCCGAAGCCTCTGTGGATGAAAAGTTTATAGAGAAGGTGGACCTCCGGG
>JBKHAJ010000194.1:0-6655 GCA_046542935.1 Spirochaetia bacterium
ATGGCGTGTACGATCTTGACCGGCTCGCCTCGGGCGGGAACGAGGAGGTACCACGGGCGGGTGTTGACCGAATCCGAGGGGACGCCCAAGATCCTGTCGCTCAAGGGATCCCGGTGTTTAAAGTTATAAAAAAGCCATCCGGCAAGCGTTTCGCTCCGGATGGCCTCTCTGATCGATTCGATCGACGGCATATTAGAAGTTCGCTTCGAAACTCTCCACATCGAACCGCTCGATGATATCGGGTGTAGACTCCAGTTTGGCCCAGGATGAATGGTTCTTGCTCTCGTGCAGATAGAGACGAATAAGGGAGAATTCCCCGTTTTCCCAGAATACCGACATATAGGGATAGGACGGCGCGTTGCCGTAGGCCACTTCGGCCTTTGCATCGGTACCCCGGAACCATTTCAAGGGAACGTAGACCACGCCTAGATCCAGCGATTCTTTGGCATATACGACTCGGAATCCGAGGTTGTGATTGTACACCCTGATGATACGGGCGGTATGCACGTACATATCCGATTCGGCGGCAAATAATCCGAAAACGATACACAAAAAGAGCAGGCATACCAACACTAATCTTTTCTTAATCACGACTCAACTCCTAAAACTCTTTCTTCTCTAGAGTATAATCTATTGGGCATTAAAATCAAGATAAAAAAAACCATTCTTTCCGGGGACTCAAGGAAACAGCTCTAAGAGGGCGTCCTTGACGGTGTCGGTAAAGAAGAAATTCATCGTTGAGACTACCTCCTTAGGCAGGTCTTCTATGTCCTTGCGGTTCTCCTCGGGCATCAGGACCGTTTTTATGGAGTTCCGGTGGGCCGCTAGGAGCTTCTCCTTGATTCCTCCCACCGGGAGGAGCCTGCCGGTCAGGGTTATCTCCCCGGTCATGGCGTATCCCGTCTTGAGGCTGACTCCCTTCAAGGCCGAAAGGATCGCGGCGGTGAGGGTAATCCCCGCGGAGGGTCCGTCCTTCGGAATAGCCCCCTCGGGAACGTGGATGTGAATGTTGGCGTTCATGACCCTTTCCCGCTCCAATCCGAAGGCCCGGTAATGGGCCTGGATAAAGCTTAAGGCGGTCCGGGCGCTCTCTTTCATGACGTCGCCCAAGCTTCCGGTGAGTATCAGCTCACCCTTGCCGTCCAAGAGGGCCACCTCCACCGGTAGGAGAGTTCCCCCCACCTCGGTCCAGGCGAGACCGTAGGCCAGACCCGGACGGACCTCATTATGGACCTTGTTTTCCAGGTGTTTCCGTTTGCCCAGGTAGTCCTTGAGGCTCTTCGGGGTTATCCTTGCCTTGAAAACCCCCTTCTCGACCCGCTGTTCGTCGGTCAGGTCGCGGGTGTAGCCCTGCTTGACCGCGTCCCGGGCTACTTTCCGGATAATCGTCGCGATTTGCCGTTCCAGCTCCCGGACCCCCGACTCCATGGTATAGTTGCGGATAATTTCGAGGAGGGTCTTTTTTTCGAGGACGATCTCGGCCCAGTCGAGGCCGTTTTCTTTCAGCTGTTTCGGTACTATAAATTTCGAGGCGATGTTCTGCTTCTCATAGTCGGTATAGCCGGAGATCTCGATGATCTCCATCCGGTCCCGAAGGGGGTAGGGAATGGTATGGATCGAGTTGGCGGTGGTTATGAACAGCACGTTGGATAGATCGTAGGGGACTTCCAGATAGTGGTCGGTAAAGGTGTTGTTCTGCTCCGGATCGAGGACTTCCAGGAGGGCCGAAGCGGGATCGCCCCGGAAATCGGAGTTGATCTTGTCGATCTCGTCGAGGAGGAAGACAGGATTCATCGTCCCCGCCTTCTTCATGCTCTGGACGATCTTTCCCGGCAATGCTCCTACGTATGTCTTCCGGTGCCCCCGTATTTCCGCCTCGTCCTTTACTCCGCCTAGGGAGATGCGGACGAACTTTCTTCCTAAAGCCCGGGCGACCGACTTGCCGAGGCTCGTCTTTCCCGTTCCCGGAGGACCGACAAAGCAGAGAATGGGCCCCTTCATAGTACGGTTGAGCTGAGTAACCGCGATAAAGTCGAGAATCCGCTCCTTGGCCTTCTTCAGGTCGTAGTGGTCTTCGTCGAGAATAACAGCGGCCCGGTCGATGTCGGTATTGTCACGGGTGGTCTCCCTCCAGGGCAGGTCGCACATCCACTCCAGGTAGGTCCTTAAGACCCCGGCCTCGGGGGACATGGGACCGAGTTTGGAAAGACGCCCCACCTCTTTTTTACCCTTCTCCTTGGCCTCTTCGGGCATTTCCTTGGCCTCGATCCGCTTTTCCAGCTCTTTTGCCCCGGTGGGGTCTTCGTCGTCCCGGCCGAGCTCCCGATGGATTTCTTTGAGCTGTTCGTTCAGGTAGTATTCTTTCTGACCCTGTTCGAGACGCTTCTTGACCTGCCCGTGGATCCGGTTCTGGATTCCCGCTATCTCGTTAGCCGATTCGATGAGTACCAAGAGCGATTCGAGGCGGACCACAGGATCGTCCTGCCCCAGGATCCCGATTTTTTCTTCCGGCTCGAGATTGACGTTCGCGGCGACTATATCGACGAGCTTGTCGGGAAACTCCGCCCGCTCGGCCGATTCGAGAGTCTCCTGGGAGATTTTCTTGTGTCCCGAGGCGTAGGTCTTGAAGGCGAGGCGGAGCGATTTCATCAGATTCACCGCCGCGGGAGAGGGCTCCTCTGCGTCGGGAATAACCGAAACGGTAGCTTTCAGTGAATCGCGCCCCGTTACTTTCAGGAGGTTCGCCCGCTCCTGTCCCTCCACGAGGACTCGAACGGTCCCGTCGGGGAGCTTGAGCATCTGGACGATCCGCGCGATCGTCCCCGCGTCGTAGAGGTCTTCCTTCTCAGGTTCCTCGGTTTCGCGGCGCTGGCATACCAGCATCACCGCTCGGCCGCTGCCCATGGCCTCTTCGAGGGCGCGGATACTCTTGTCTCTGCCTGCGAAGAAGGGGGTTACCATGTGGGGAAAAACAACGAGCTCCCTCAACGGAACGAGAGGGAGCTCCTTTTTGCGGGTATTATCCCGTCTGTGACGAAGGATCATGCCGATTTTTTCTGGAAGACTATTTCCGGTTTCTCCGCCTTTTCAACGACGTCTTTGTTGACAACCACACGCTTCGCTCCGGGCATGGAGGGAAGCTCGTACATTAGATCGATCATCAGGTTCTCGACTATGGACCTTAAGCCCCGCGCTCCGGTTTTCATATTCAGCGCTTTCTCCGCAACCGCGACGATGGCGTCGTCCTCGAACTCGAGCTCCACGTCGTCGAGCTTCAGCGATGCCTGATACTGCCGGATGATCGAGTTCTTGGGCTCCGTGATAATCCGCCGCAGGTCTTCCTTGCTCAGCTCGTTCAAGGTAACCCGGATAGGGACCCTGCCGACGAATTCGGGGATGAGCCCGAATTTTACTAAATCGTCGGGATGGAGCTGGGCGTAGAGCTCGACTAAGTCTTTTTCGGCGGTGGATTTGACGTCGGCGCCGAATCCCATGGGATGCTGGGAAACCCTCGATTCGATGATCCTGTCGAGTCCCACGAAGGCTCCGCCGCAGATAAACAGGATATTACTGGTATCGATCTTGAGCATCTCCTGATTGGGGTGTTTCCGTCCGCCCTGAGGGGGGACCGACGCCACGGTGCCCTCGATGATCTTGAGTAAGGCCTGCTGGACGCCTTCACCCGACACGTCCCGGGTGATGCTCACGTTCTCGCCCTTTCTCGAGATCTTATCGATTTCGTCGATGTAGATGATCCCCCGCTCGGCGGCGGAGATGTTGTTTCCCGCGTTCTGGATGAGCTTCAACAGGATATTCTCCACATCTTCGCCGACGTATCCCGCCTCGGTCAGGGTGGTGGCATCGGCGATGGCGAAGGGGACCTTGAGCTTCCTCGCCAAAGTCTTCGCCAAGAGGGTCTTGCCGGTCCCGGTGGGGCCCATCATGACCACGTTGGCCTTCTCGAGCTCCACATCGTCTCCGATCTTTCCCTTCTGGGATATCCGTTTGTAGTGATTATAAACCGCCACCGACAACGTCTTCTTGGCGGCTTCCTGGCCTATGACATAACCGTCGAGATACTCCCGAATCTCCTGAGGCGTGGGAATTTCCTCTAAGTATTCGGAGGTCAGGACGTCGTCTTCTTCGTCTAATATCTTTTTACAGACATGGACGCATTCGTCGCAGATGAACACGCCCGGTCCGGCGATGAGCCTCTTAGCCACATCGGCGCTCTTACCGCAGAAGGAACAAACTTTGAGTCCTTCACTTTTGCTCTTTGCCATTCTCCTCTCCCCGCTTCAGCACTTTGTCGACCAGGTTGTACTCTACCGCTTCGTCGGCGGACATGTAATAATCCCGCTCCAAGTCCACGGCAATCACCTCTTCTTTCTTTTCGGTATGAAAGGCAAAATGCTTGATAATGAGCTCTTTGAGGCGGATTATCTCCTTTGCCTGGATACCGATGTCCCGGGCCTGACCCTGGACCCCTCCCCAGGGCTGATGAATAAGGACCCTCGAAGAGGGAAGGCAGAACCGCTTGCCCGCGGACCCGCAGGTCAACAGCAGCGCCCCCATGGAGGCGGCCTGTCCCATACAGATGGTCTGCACGTCGGGCTTGATGTACTGGATGGTGTCGTATATCGCGAGCCCCGCGGTAACCGAACCGCCGGGGGAGTTGATGTACAGGCTGATGTCCCTCTCCGGGTCCTGAGACTCTAAGAAGAGGAGCTGCGCGACCACCAGATCCGCGGTCACATCGACGACCTCGCCGTCGATAAAGACGATGCGGTCTTTCAAGAGACGCGAGAATATATCGTAGGAGCGTTCTCCCGCTCCCGTCCGTTCTACAACAATTGGAACCAAAGTACTTAATTTTTCATTCATAGTATTACTCACGGCATAATTTAACGATTCTCGTTCATCAAGTCCAGGAATTTAACCTTTTTGCCCTCTTTGATGTCGGCGTTTTCGATAAGAAAATCATAGGCTTTACGGTCGAGTATATCATTTTTTAGGTAATCCATGTAGTTGGATTGAGAATATTGTTCCTTGACCTGCTCGAAACTCATATCGTTAGCCTCGGCCTGCTTTTTCATCTCCTCGTCGAGCTCTTCTTCGCTTACTTCAAACCCCTCTTTTTCGATGATCTTGTTCACCAAAAGGCGGCTTTTGAGGCTCTGTTCCGCCTGGGGGGTCCATTCCTCGAGAAGCGCCTCCTTGGACTTGCCCTGCATCCCTAGGATCTGCTCCGCCTGATCCTCGGGCATCCGGGACCGCATAAGAAAGCTCCGCCAGGAGTTCTGGAGCTCCATCTCCACCATCGACCTCGGCAGGTCTATCTCGGAATTTTCCACGAGCTTGTCCAAGAGCTTGTTGACCTTCATTTCCCGGAGGCGGTTCTCCGCGGCTTTCTCGAGGCGCTCGCGTATATCCTTCTTGAGATCGTCTAGGGATTCGTACTTCTCGCTTACGTCCTGGGCGAGATCGTCATCTAAGTCGGGAAGCTTCTTTTCCTTGACCGCGGTTACCTTCACCTTGAGCTTGATCTTCTTGCCCGCCAAGTCCTCGTACTCGAAATCTTCCGGGTATTCCTTGTCGAGGACCTTTTCCTCGTCCTTTTTCATCCCGATGACGTCGTCGTCGACCTTATGGAGGTTGTATCCGGTCCCCACGGTGAAGACGAATCCTTCCCGCTTGGTCTCTTCTTTTTCCTCACCCTTTTCGTCGAGCTCGGCGTAATCGATGGTGACGATGTCGTCCTTAGCGACCGTTTCGTCCAATTTGTCCGTGACGACGGCGTTGCGGTCCCGGATCTCATCGAGCTCCCGCTGTTCGTCCTCCTTGGTGACGGTGACCTTGGGCACCTCGATGTCGAGCCCTTTATATTCTCCGAGCTTGATTTCAGGAAAGATATCGTATGTGACCGTGAAAGTCAGATCCTTGTCGAGGTCGGGATCGAGCTCTTCGTCCTGAAGCTCGGGAGTGACGTAGGGGAGGGGCTTTTCCTCGATTTCGTCGAAGAGTTCTTTGAGACTTTTTTCGATGCTGTTGGCGGCGGCCTCCTGCTTGATGCCCTCGCCGAACTTCCGTTCCAGGACCGACGCAGGCACCTTGCCCTTTCGGAAACCCTTGATCTGGGCCGATTTTGCGTACTTGGCGAGAAGATCGTCGTACTCCTGTTTGAGAGCCGATTGTTCGACGGTAACCGTCAGCTTGACGGCCGAGTTATCGAGTCTTTCGATATCCTTATTCGCAATCACACATGTACCTCTTTTTCGATTCAGTTTTATACTCTTCCTGCCCAACAGCCCGGGGAACACAAAAAAAGCGATCCGGGAGCTCATCCAGATCGCCTGTGTACGATTGAGAGCGGGAGACGGGATTTGAACCCGCGACATCCACCTTGGCAAGGTGGAGCTCTACCACTGAGCTACTCCCGCATAATCCCCCGAGCAGGCAATTCTGAGGACCAGAATTGCGAGAGAAGGGATTTGAACCCTTACGCCGTAAGGCACTAGATCCTAAGTCTAGCGTGTCTGCCAATTTCACCACTCTCGCAGTGACTGTACTGCAGCCACGACAGCAACCTGACTGCTGTAGTGAGCCGTGAAGGGATCGAACCTTCGACCCGCAGATTAAGAGTCTGCTGCTCTCC
>JBKHAJ010000195.1:0-6644 GCA_046542935.1 Spirochaetia bacterium
CAGGGGCACGAAGTGTCGGGCGAGGTTGTCGACGTCGGCGATGGGGTATCGGATTTTGGGCCAGGAGACAAGGTAACCCTCGAGCCGCAGGTGTCCTGCGGAAAGTGTTATCCCTGCACTCATGGAATGCCGAATATCTGCAAGAACCTCAAGGTTATAGGATTTCAGACTACCGGTACAGCTTCCGATTACTTCGCGATTCCCGCAAAGAAGGCCGTAAAGCTCCCCGAGGACATGAGCTTCGAAGAGGGGGCCATGATCGAGCCGACTTCGGTAGGCGTCGGGGCGGCCCGAAAATTGGGCACTGTCGAGGGGAGGAGGGCGCTGGTGTTCGGCGCGGGCCCCGTGGGAAACCTGACCGCCCAGGTATTCAAGGGACTCGGAGCGGAAACCGTCATGATCGCGGACATCAACGACCTGCGCCTCGAGAAGGCCCGGGAATGCGGCATAGAATATACGGTCAACACCAAGAGCTCCGATTTCAGGGACCGGGTTACTGAGTTGTTCGGCGAGGAAGGCCCCGGTCTTATCATCGACTGCGCGGGGGCGAACGCAACCATGGACATGGCTATCGAGATGGTCCGGCAGGGAGGGGACATCCTCGTAATAGGGGTCTTCCCCGGAAAGGTAAACCTGGACATCAACCTGGCCCAGGAGAAGGATTTGCACTTTCTCTGTACCGCCCGGTACGTTATCGAGGACTTTAGAACGGCCATAGATTTAGTAGGGTCGGGAAAGGTAAATCTCAAACCCCTCATTACTCATACCTTCCCCTTCGAGGATTATATCGAGGCTTACCGGCAGATAGAGAACCGCGGGGACGAAACCATGAAGGTGATGATAACGGTGAATGAATAAATCGGGGCCCGGCGGTGCTTCCCGGGCCCGGAACCCGGTACCGGATACCCTATCCGACCAAACCGGGGAGAAAGATCTCGAGATAGTAGAACTGGGGAGAGAGTACGCGATCGCGTTATGAATATATCGGGTGAATAGAGATGTTTGACAAGATTATTCCCTCTAGGCTATACAGTTATAATGCAGTACTCGGCGGGGAAGCCTAAAACCCTCAAGAAAAACAACCGCAAATTCGTTCTCGACATACTTAGAAACTCCGATGTTTTAACCATCTCCGAAATTTCGAAAAACACTCATCTGAGCAAGACTACGGTTATAAAAATTCTCGATTACCTCATAGGGAAAAACCTTGTTATCGATGCGGGAAAGGGGAGCTCTACTCATGAAGGGGGGAAGAAACCTAACCTGTATAGTTTTAATCACTCCTACGGCTACATTTTAAGCGCGCAGATATTTTCCGAGGAACTGTACTTCGTGATTACGGACCTTACAGCTAAGATAATAGCCTCCATATCCATATTTATCCAAGCCAAACAGTCAACCTTGTCTATCGTGAAGGAGCTTCATCGCGGGTTCGAACATCTTCTACGGGAAACCTCCTTGTCCTGGGGGGACATCATTGCCATTGCGGTAGGATCTCATGGAATTACCGATTCGGAGAAAGGGGTGGTTATTTATTCTCCTCATTTCTCGTGGTGGCCGAACAATGTGCCCTTCAAACAGCTGCTCCTTGAAGAGCTGGAGAATGAGATTCCTATACATATTGACAATTGGCTTCGTTTTCAAGCATATGCGGAACTAAAACTTGGATGCGCGAAGGGGTATCAGAACATCGTTGTCGTCGACGGAGGAGTTGACGGGCTTGCCGCGGGGATGATCTCGAGCGGAAAGATAGTCCATGGAGAGCATTTCCTGTGCGGAGAAATAGGGCATACCATTGTGAATCCTCAGGACACGGTGAAGTGCGTGTGCGGCGGAATGGGGTGTTTTGAGATGGCTATCGAGGTAAAGCGGTTAATGCGTCGTGCCCAGGAACTCATTCCCGAATTCCCCGATACAACTGTGAAAATTAAAGAGGAAGATGGAACCATCTGTCCGGATTCGATTTTCGAGTCGGCGGATAGGGGAGATACTCTCGGAAGACGGCTCATAGATGAAATCGTGGGCTGGTTCGCCATTGGTTTATCGAACCTCATCCTCACGTATGATCCTCAGGTCATTATCATTCAGGGGCTTTACGCCGGTGCCGGGGAGTATTTTCGGAAGCAGCTGGAGGAAAGGATTAAAAAAGTTTCGCTTGTCCCCCTCAAGAAGGATATCGAGATCTGTTACTCGCGATTGGGTAAAGAGAGAGGACCTATAGGCTCGTCACTTTATGCAATCGACGAGTATTTTTCCAATTTGTCAATGTAGGATTTTTTTTGACTAATAAGACAGGTTAGTATATAAATTAAGTTGACAATCTAAGTTTATTGATATAAAATGCTAACATATTTTGTAATTATCCGGGGATTTTATGAAGGTTGATCCATCTACGATACAGAGCGCGGTGGGATTGAGTACCACCAAAGGCTTTAGTGAAAATATTGCGGTTACCGAGAAAGACACAGGCATTCTGAGGGAACTTGCCCGCCGGGTTGCGGAGCTGGCCGCTCGTCCGGAAGAAAACGGGAAAAAAAAGCTCTGGACTCGGCTTAACGATCTCGTACCGATTCGTCCGCTTGTTTTCTGTGACCCGGAGAACGGATGGAACGAGATTATCCCGCAAAAAAGAATCCTCTGTTCGGAGCCCCTCTTCCGAGTGTGGGAAATGCATCTGCGCAAAGAGATTTTCTGGGGTACCGAGATGGGGGACGATAAGGTTATCGAGCCCTATTTCAACGTCCCGTATAATTACGAGGACACCGGTTGGGGTTTAACGGAGAAAAAGATTGGCGGAGACGAAGGGGGGTCCTACACCTGGGAACCGCCCATCAAGGACTATGAAACCGATTTCGATAAACTGAGGTTTCCGGAAATCCATGTCGATTATGAGGGAACAAATCGGATCTTGGAGATCGCTGAAAATATCTTCGGCGGAATTCTCGAGGTGAGACTCCGGGGACTCTGGTGGTGGACCCTGGGGATGACCTGGGATTACATAACATTACGCGGCTTGGAAAACTTCATGCTGGACATGTACGACCGGCCCGAATGGGTGCATCGGACTATGAAATTCTTGAGCGACGGTTTTCTCAGGAAGCTCGATTTTCTCGAGCTTAACGGGTTGTTGTCGCTCAACACCGAAGGGACATATGTCGGGTCCGGAGGCTTCGGCTGGACCGAACAGCTTCCACAAGCGGATTTCAATCCGAAAAAGGTTCGTACAATTGACATGTGGGGATTTACTGAAAGTCAGGAAACCGTCGGGGTGAGTGAAGAGATGTTCGGTGAGTTCATCTTCCCCTATCAGAAACCGATCCAGGAACGGTTCGGGCTGAACTGTTACGGGTGCTGTGAGCCTTTAGACAAGCGGTGGGATGTCGTCAAAGCAGTTCCCCGCCTTCGCCGTGTTTCGACATCGCCCTGGGCCGACCGGGAAAGGATGGCGGAATACCTTGGAAGCGACTACATCATGTCTATGAAACCCTCACCGACGCCCCTCGCCCGGCCTGAGCTCGATGAGGACGCGGTCCGTAAGGAGCTGCGAAAGGATTTGGACATTACACAAGGGTGTGTTGTGGAGATCATCATGAAGGATAACCACACAATCGGTAATAATCCGGACAATGTCAAACGGTGGTGCCGGATAGCCCGGGAGGAAGCGGAACGGTGAGTACATCCGAAACCGTTTTGGAAATGCGGAACATTTCGAAAGAGTTTCCCGGGGTGCAGGCGCTCAGTAATGTGAGTTTTGAGCTTAAACGGGGGGAAGTCCATGTTCTCATGGGCGAAAACGGTGCGGGGAAATCTACCCTTATGAAGATCCTCGCAGGAATTTACACGGCGGATGCGGGAGAGGTCCTGCTGGAGAATGAGGCGGTACAGATCGATTCTCCCCGCGGCGCTATCCAATTGGGAATTTCCATGGTCCACCAGGAGCTCAATCCCATCCCGTACATGACAGTCGGGGAAAACATCTTCGTGGGAAGGGAGCCAAAGAGATACAGCTTCGGAATTGTCGACAAGAAAAAACTCTATAAACAGGCGAAACAGGTTTTCGAGCGGATCAACAGCCGGATTGAGCCCCGCCGCGAGATGAGAGACCTCCGGGTCGCGGAAGCCCAGATGGTGGAGATCGCTAAAGCCACCTCCTACAGAGCCAAGATAATTATTATGGATGAGCCGACCTCGGCAATCACCGATGCCGAGGTAAAAAAACTCTTTCAGATTATCGAGTACCTCACGTCACAGGGAGTCTCGATCATCTATATATCCCATAAGATGGACGAAATATTCCGCATTGCCGACCGGATTACCGTGCTTCGGGACGGGGAATACATCGGTACTTACGACAAAGATAGGATAAGCCGTACCGAGTTGATCTCGGCGATGGTCGGACGGGAGATCAAGAACATATTTCCCAAGAACGAGGTCGAAATCGGAGAAACCCTCTTGGAAGTCAAAGATCTGACGGTGGAGGGGCTCTTTTCGCCGGTCAGCTTCTCGGTACGAAGAGGTGAGATATTGGGCATAGCCGGACTTATGGGAGCGGGCAGGACCGAGGTCGTTGAAACCCTCTTCGGGATGAGAAAAAAGGATGCGGGCAGTGTACTTCTCGATGGAGTGGAGATCGAGATCAACTCGCCCGAAGACGCCATCCGAAACGGGCTTGCCATCATCACTGAGGACAGGAAAGCGGTAGGACTCAACTTGAAGGGTACGGTGAAAGAAAACATCACCATGGTCAAGCTCAAGAGTTACTGTACAGCCGGGATTATCAAAAAACGGCTCGAAGCGAGAAAGGCGGGTGAAAAGATACAACAGCTCAAGATCAAGACACCGAACAAGAACCAGATTACGGAGAACTTAAGCGGGGGAAACCAGCAAAAGGTGGTTGTTGCAAAATGGCTCTTGGCCGAGCCGTGTGTTCTGATTATGGACGAACCCACCCGAGGAATCGACGTGGGGGCGAAAGCCGAAATACACAAGCTTATTTCTGACCTCGCGGCTGAAGGTAAGGCGGTCATCATGATTTCGTCGGAGCTGCCGGAGATCATCGGGATGAGTGACAGGGCTGTGGTCATGTACGAAGGCCGGGTCACCGGGTGTGTGGAGAGAGCTGATATGAATCAGGAGACGATCATGCATTTAGCTACGGGACATGCACAGGAGTAAGGCGGAATGAAGACACAAGCAATAGTGAATAAGATATCGAAATACGGCATCTATATTGCCTTCGTATTGCTCTGCGTATTTATGAGTTTTCTGTCTCCTTACTTCCTGACCCTGGCCAACATTGTAAACATCCTCAATCAGGTGGCCATCATCGGTATAATTGCCGTCGGGTCGACTATTGTGCTCCTCTCCGGCGGACTCGATCTGTCGCCGGGGGCAATAGTCGCCTTTACCGGTGTCGCTGCGGCTCACTTCGGGCATCCGGGGGAATACCCAATAGTCATTCCCATCTTAGTCGCCCTAGGTTCGGGATTCTTTTTAGGGCTTATCAACGGTACGGTTACCGCCAAAGGTAAAGTTCCTCCCTTTATAGTGACCTTAGGAATGATGTCGGTTGCCCGCGGTTTGGCGATGCTCGCATGCGGAGGGATGCAGGTCATCAATCTCTCTGATCAGTACCAGATGCTCGGGGGAAGCAAGATAATAGGCATTCCTATTCTCATCATTATCTTTGCCGGGGTCTTTCTGGTATTTCATTTCGTCTTCAACAATACCCTCTTCGGTCGTCATATTTATGCGATAGGAGGGAATGAGACCGCTGCACATGTGTCCGGGCTCAATGTGGACAAGATCAAGATCCTCGTCTACGGTATCGCAGCCGCCCTCGCCGGACTCGGCGGATTGCTCCTCAGTTCGCGGACTATGGTCGGTTCACCTATAGCGGGACAGGGTTATGAGCTCGATGCAATAGCGGCGGCGGTCATCGGGGGAACAAGCACCACCGGAGGAGTCGGGAAACTCACTGGGACTATAATCGGAGCGCTTATCATCCAGGTCATCAGTAACGGGTTGGATATGGTCAATGTACCCTCGTACTATCAGCAAATCGTCAAGGGAGTCATCATAGTCCTTGCCGTGTACATCGACATCCGAACAAAGAAGGGTAAGTAACCCTTACCAATAATCTTAAAAGGAGGTGAAAGAAATCGAGCTAAGAAAATTAACTTTATTTTTCAACAAAATTACCAAATTAAGGAGAGAAAGATGAAAAGATTAGTAGTTGTATTTTTCTTGGTGTGCCTGCTTGTCCCTTTGTCGCTGTTTGCGGCGGGCCAGTCCGAAGGCGATGACACTATTAGAATCGGCGCAACCATGCAGTGGCTCAACGATACCTACATCAGGCTCGTTACCAACGCCATGGAAAAACGGGCCGAAGAGATGGGGGTCAAGCTGACTATCCTCGACGGTGAAGGTAAGGCCGAGAAGCAGGTTGCTCAGGTCGAGAATCTCATTGCGCAGCAGTATGATGTGATCATCATGAACCCGATGTCGTTGGACGGCTGTGCTCCGGCGGTCGATGCCGCGGTTGCGGCGGGGGTACCCATCTTTACCCTTGTCTCGGTGGTCAAAAACCAGGACAAGTGTGTTACCTACGTCGGTTCTGACGCACCCGAATCGGGTAAGATCCA
>JBKHAJ010000196.1:0-6594 GCA_046542935.1 Spirochaetia bacterium
GGCTGGGTGGAGGTGTAACCGGTGCCCCCTCGGAAAAAAAGAGTTGCGTAGCCTCTTCCAAGAAAACCACAACCGTATCACCCGCTGTGTCCAGGCGGCTGATCTCGCCGTCGAAAAAGTGATCGAGGATCTGGAAGCTAAGCTCGGTAGGTAGAGAAGGTTTTCTCCCCGCAGGATTCACGGACGATCAGCTCCGGCTTGAGAACGATCGTTTCTTTGTGCCGTTTTCCCCGGGCGCCGCCCTGGATTTCGAGCAGTACGTTTTCGAACGCCAGCATGCCCATGGTGTAGCTCGGCTGGCGGACCGTTGTCAGCGGAGGTTCGATAAAAGTGCTCCACGCGGTGTCGTCGTATCCGGCCAAGGCAACGTCCCCGGGAACGGAAAGTCCGAGCTTGCGTATTGCAAGCATCGAGCCGATAACCATCTGCTCATTGCACGCGAAAACGGCTGTCGGCCGCGTTTTCATGGTAAGCAGCGACCGGGCCGCTTCAAACGCCTTTTCCTTTATAAAGTCCCCTTCCCGGACGAGGGACTTTCGAAACGGTATTTTGTGTTTTTTCAATGCTTCTTTATAGCCTTCTAAACGCAGTTCACTGGTCTCTATTCCCGGGACCCCGGTAATTATGCCGATCCTTTCATGACCGAGCCCGATAATATGGCCGACCGCATCGAAAGCGCCCTGCTTATTGTCCGTCTGGACCGTAGGGACTTCGAGCCCTTTGATGTGTCTGTCCACGAGCACAATCGGTACGTCCGCCCTTGCGAGTCTCTTGATGTATGAATGGTTCCCCGGAGTGGGAGAAACAATAAGACCGTCCACATTCCGTTCGAAGAGGGTGGAGAGATATTCCTGTTCTTTTTCGGAAGTCTCATCGTTATTACACAGGATTACGCTGTATCCTGCTTTCTCGGCACTGTTTTCAATTCCCCGTACGAGGGTGGCCCAGAAAAGGGTGGTCAGGTCGGACACCAGGACGCCGATGGTCTTGGTGTGCTCCGTCCTGAGGGACCGGGCAATGCTGTTGGGAATATAATTCAAGGCCTTTGCCGCTTCTTCGACCTTTTTTTTGGACTCCCTGCTGTAGGAACCGTAATTTCCCATAACCCGGCCGGCAAGTCCGAGGGACACTCCCGCTTTTTCCGCAACGTTCTTTAATGTAGGCTTCCTTCCCATCAGTTTGTTCCGACATAATAGTATAACGTTATACTATATTTTCATCAAGTTTTTCTTGACAATTTTCATGACCGTCCCCTACAATATTAATTAAGGAAGTGGCATGGAAAATTCTTCGAGTCCCGTCCCCATCGTGGAAATGAAGGGAATTGTAAAACAGTTTCCCGGAGTCCTTGCCCTGGACAAGGTCGATTTCACCCTCTTTCCCGGCGAAGTCCACATGCTTCTAGGCGAAAACGGCGCCGGCAAAAGCACCCTCGTTAAAGTTCTAAGCGGCGCACTGCCTATGGATGAGGGGGAAATCCGGATAGACGGAAAGCCGGTGGAGATTCACACTCCCCAGGACCCCTTGGATATGGGCCTCCGGTTTATCTACCAGGAGCTCAATCTCATACCCGAACTCGATATAGCCCGAAACATGTTTTTGGGCATGGAGCCCAAACGGTTCGGGTTCGTTCGCATAAAGGAGCTGTATGAAAGGGCCGGATTTTTTCTAAAGAAATTCCGGATGGACCTCGATCCGTATGAAACCGTCGGCAAGCTGAGCGTTACCCAGCAGAAACTCGTCGAAATCGCCCGGGCGCTGGTAGAGGACGCCAAGGCGCTGGTTCTTGACGAGCCCACGGACGTGTTGGAAGACCGGTCCAGGCAGGACCTCTTCAACGTTATCCGGGAGCTTAAAAAAGAACATAACGTCGGTTTTATCTACATATCACACAGGTACGCCGAGGTTCACCAGATGGGTGACCGGGTGACGATACTTCGAGACGGAAAAAACGTCGGAGTACATACTATTACCGATATCAGTCTCGATGAAATCCTCGAGGAAATGATCGGGAGGAGAATCGAAAAGCAGTATCCCCATATCGAGGCTCCGGCGGAGCAGGAGGCCCTTCGGGTTGAAAACATTCGGCAAGAACCGAAGCTCGAAGACATATCTTTGACGGTGAAAAAGGGCGAAATTGTCAGCGTCACCGGACTCATGGGAGCCGGGAAAACCGAGCTCGGCAGGGCTGTCTGCGGAATCGATCAGTGCGACGGAGGAAAAGTCTACGTAGACGGTAAAAAAATTAATTTTTCCACACCCGAAAAGGCCATCAACAAGGGGCTTGCGTACTTGACCGAGGACCGTAAATCCTTAGGACTTATTCTCATCCACAGCATTAGGGACAATTACGGACTTCCGAGTTCGAACCGTCTTACTAATTTCGGGATTATCAACCACCGGCGGATCGACCGGGAAGCGGAAGAGTATATGGATAAGCTCAAAATTAAGGCCCCCGACAAGGAAACTCTTGCGGGGCAGCTTTCAGGGGGTAATCAGCAGAAGGCCGTGGTGGCGAAGTGGCTCGGAACGAAAAGCAAGGTGCTTGTTTTCGACGAGCCGACAAGAGGAATAGATATTTTAGGAAAAGCGGAAGTCTACGCGCTTATGAACAATCTGCTGAAACAGGGAATCGGCATTCTGATGCTTACCTCCGATATAAACGAAGCCGTCGAAATGGGGCATCGGGTACTGGTTCTTTTTCGCGGCAGGGTTGTCCGCGAATACAAGCGGGGAGAAGCAACCGAGGAAGATATTCTGCGCGCCGCCATCGGTGCGGACAAGCCGGTCAATGCCGGACGACCTTGAACAGGAGTAAAACATAATGGAACAGCGTACGGGCAGATTCTTTAAATCGAATATCTGGAAGGGAGTTCAGGCACTGTTCGGCCTCATTCTTATCTATCTGGTATTCACGATAATGTCGTCCTCCTTCCGCAGCTTCGACACCCTTAAAACCATCCTGACCCAGGCGGTAATTATGGGCACCCTCGCCGCCGGCCCTACCATCGTCCTTATCTCGGGCGGCCTGGACCTCTCGATAGGGTCCCTCTTCTGCCTCGTTGCGGTAGTGACCGGAAGGATGCTTGTCGCGGGTTTCCCGGTGGCAATCGTTGTCATCCTCGCCTTCGGAGTCGGCGCACTCTGCGGAGCGTTCAACGGCGGCCTTATCGTCGGAACGGGAATTCCCGCGTTTATCGGAACTTTGGGAATGATGAAAGCATACCGGGGGGTCGCCGAAATCCTCGGAATGAACCAGGACATGTCCAGGTTTCCCGTAAGCTTTCAGATGATCGGCAGTGGATATCTTATTCCGATAAGTATTATGGCGGTGACCTACTTTCTCGTATATGTCTTTCTGTCCCGGACGAAAATAGGATTCAACTGCTACGCCATCGGCGGAAACAACGAAGTGGCCCGTCTCGCGGGTGTACCGGTCAAAAAATACTACATTATCTATTATACCCTCGGAGGAGTGGCCGCGGCGATTTCCGCCCTGATTCTCGTTTCCCGCCTCAATTTTACCAACTCCGCCTTCGGAGTCGGTTTCGAGCTGAACGCCATTGCGGCGGTGATCATAGGAGGGACCAGCCTCTCCGGGGGGGTAGGAGGAATAGGACGCACCTTGATAGGGGTCCTGATCGTCACGACCCTGAATGCAGGATTGAGCCACATGGGGGTAAGCTCATCGTGGCAGCAGATCAGTATCGGATTCGTCATAATTTTGGCCGTATGGCTCGATTTTGCGCAACGGAGGAGTGAGGCCAAGGTGTAAAAACCTGTTTGTTGAACAGGAGTAAAATAAAAACGGAGGAGAGATGTATGAAAAGATTACGTGTAATCGGCCTGGTAATCGCCGTATTGGTTGCGGTCGGAGGTCTGGGTTTCGCCGAAGGACAGGCGGAAACCGGAGATTCCGGCGAAATTACTATCGCCTATACCGGCTATCCCGGGGGGATGTCCGCGTTCTGGGCACAGATGGCAATGTACATCGGGCAGGAAGCGGAAAAGCTGGGTGTCGAGCTCCTCGACATGAGCCCGACGGAAGCGAACGCCATGATGCAGAAGGACGCCGTCGACAATGCTATCAACCGGGGTGTAGACGGGATTATCATCGGGGCCGTGGACAACCGTGCTTTCGACGACAGCTTAGATAGGGCGGCTGAGCGGGGTATTCCCGTAGTCGCGGTCGACACGGCAATCGACCATCCCCATATCAGCGCCCTTGCCCAGACGGACAACCTTGCCTCCGCCCGGGTAATGGGGCAGTACATCGTGGATACTACGGAAAAAGGAACGGTCATAATCTTAGGCGGTACCTTAGGCCATCAAACCGGAGACGCCCGGCGTGACGGGGTAAAACAGGTATTGGAAGCCAACGACTACACTGTAGTTTTTCGGGCCTGCAACTGGGACCCCGCGATGGCGCTGGAAACCGCCACCAATGAGCTCGCCGCTAATGAAAACGTCGTCGCGGTATTCGGCTGCTGGGACCCGGGCGCCTTAGCGGGACTGTCGGCCGTCAAACAGCGCGGCTTGGAGGATGAAGTTAAAGTCTACGGTTTTGACGGCACTCCCGATGCGATTAAATCGGTCCTAAACGATGAGATGACCGCGACGATCATGCAGGACAATAAGAAAATGGCGGAAGTCATCATGAACAACCTCGTGTCCGAAATCAATGGACAGCCGGGAGACGTCAAAAAACTCCTGATCGACGGTTTTATAATCGATCAGTCGAACGCGGCCCAATACGCCGACTGATTCGGCATATCCATATTGAAAGAAAAATGTAAACAGACGGCAGGCCCCTTTGGGGCCGCCGTTTTTCACTGCGTGCTCCAATCCTCCATTCTTTATCCTTTCCGTAGAGAGAGTTCGCTCTCAATTTAGACATCTTTTCCGTCATTTTGTTTATTGTATTTCCTCTCCCGGCGTCTACAATGGTAAGCGTAACATAGAACGAAACGGAGTGTGATATGACTGAACTCGAACGATTCAAAGCGGTAATGAACTTCGAAAAGGGTGTACGGGCCCCGAGATGGGAATTCGGCTATTGGGGAGGAACGGTCGACCGATGGTACGGTGAGGGGCTGCCGAAAGAACGGTATCCGCAGATTATCGAAGAGATAACGACCCCGACGGCGTCGCTGTACGCCCCCTGCTGGCAGTCGATCAACACCGGGAAGCTGCCTACCGGGATCGCGGTGTTGGGAGGCGGTCTCTACTACCCGACCCAGTCCTTTCCTCATGATTACGACGTCCGGAAGACCTTGAATATGGATTACGGCCAGCGGCTGGTAGACGTCAACCTGCTGTTCGATCCGGTGTTCGAGTTCGAGGTAATCGAAGAAGACGATGAGATCCTCATTTACCGGGACTTGGACGGAGTGGTACGGCGGTTCGAGAAGCATACCGGAGTTATCCCCATGGGATGGGAGAACATCATTACGGATAAGGAAAGCTGGGAAAGACTTAAGGACGAGCGGATCAATCCGAAAGACTTGAGCGGCCGGTTTCCCGATAACTGGGACCGGCTGGTAGAGGAATACCGGAACCGTGATTATCCCCTCGTATTGGGAGGGTATCCCCACGGATTTTTCGGGACCCAAGCGCATCTGATGGGATACGAGGAGCTCTTCTACGCCTACAGCGATGCTCCCGATCTGGTGCATGACATCAATTCGACCTTCTGCGACCTGTGGATAGCCGTCTACGAGGAAGTTCTTTCGCAGACAAGCGCCGATATGTGCGTTATCTGGGAGGATATGTCGTCGGGTACCGGATCGATGGTCGCCCCGGCGATGATCGAGGAGTTTATGTCGCCGTACTATAAGAAGCTCACCGATTTTCTGAAAGGCAGGGGGATCGACATCATCTTCATAGATACCGACGGGTACTGCCACGACTTGATACCCGTCTACATGGATGCCGGTATCACCGGGATGTATCCCATTGAGGCTACCTGCGGGATGGACGTGGTGAAAGTCAGGAAAGATTTTCCCGAGCTCAGGATGATGGGCGGGGTGCCCAAGATGGAGATCCGCTGCGGCAAAGACCGGATCGATCAGATCTTAGAGCCCGTGGAAGAAGCTTTCAAAGGCGGCGGATACATCCCCTTCGGCGACCATCTGATTCCCCCGGAAATCCCCTGGGAGGAGTTCAGGTACTACCGGGAAAGGCTGAATACTATCATCTCCGGCTGAAAGCCCCGGTCCGGCGGTTTGCTACATCCCGAAGACCGCCTTTGTCATATCGGTCCAGTGTTTGAGCCTGGGGATGTCACCCCCGACGGTGTAGAGATCCCTGATAAGTATCTCGGTGTTACATCCGTTTCTCTTGACGGCGTTGTAGGTTTTTTCCATGTCCTGTTTCATGAGGTCCCAATCGGGATTGGCACCGCTCATGTAGGCGGGGGTCGGCTTCCGGGAAAAGACGATGTCCCTTCCCAGGCGCTCCGCCATGAAGTCGAAATCGGCCCAGCCCGATATGGAAACGGCCCTGAGGTTCGGCACCGCCTCGATTAAAAGGTCGATCCTATCGTCCACCGGCTCGCAGCATCCGTAGTAGACCAGGCCGAATTCCTTCGCGAGC
>JBKHAJ010000197.1:0-6577 GCA_046542935.1 Spirochaetia bacterium
CGCACATCCGGGAACCCCTGTCGGCCCCGACCCAGGCCATCACCTTGCTGTAGGTGTAGTGCTGTTCCGGGAGCTGCATCTCCCAAATGCCCGAATCCTTCCGCATCCAGTCACGTTCGATGTGTTCCACCATCCTCCTGATAATCGCCGCGTCTTCTTCCGTAATCTCGATCCCCCGTTTCTGTGCGAAGTAGTAGGCGTCGACGATGGAACCGTACGCGTCCAGTTGGAACTGCGTTCCCGCCTGGTTTCCGATCCGGACCGGCTTGCTGTTCCGATAACCCTCGAGGTAATCCAGGGTCCGTTCCGGAGGCCCCTCCTTTCCGTCGATGGTGTAGAGGACTTTTACCTCTCCCTCCCGGACGGCGTCCTGAAGGAACCGGAAGAACCGCTCCGCCTCTTCTTCGTACCCGAGAACGTGAAAGCCGTACAGCGTAAACGCGGCGTCCCGAATCCAGACGTATCGGTAGTCCCAGTTCCGCATCCCCCCCATCTCAACGGGAACCGATGTGGTGGGGGCGGCGACGAGGCCTCCGGAGGGATAGAACTGCAGCAGCTTGAGGTTGATTGCCGCCCGGGCGAGGGTGTCCCGGTACCGCTCCACGAACCTTCCCTTGCCGATCCAGTCTCTCCAAAAACCGATGACCTCGTCTTCGTGATTCTCCGCCTCGCCGGTGCAGAAGCCGTTCACCGAGTACTCGAGGACCAGCTGCTTCTCTTCCCCCTCGGCTATCTCCGTCTCGAGGAGATAATCCGAGCCCCTCCTGTGGACACCGGTTCCCTGAGGCAGAGTCAGCAGGATATCATCATCCCCTTTGCGGGCCCGCAGCTCCGTACCATCTTGTTCGAACTCCAAGGGTTCCCGGGCGTAATCCCGAGTGGGGACGAAGACGAACTTCGGAATATTTCGGCCCCGAATACCCTTGATCTTGCGGACGAATACATGCCGGGCACACTCTTCTATAGGCCGAGGCAGCATGTAGTCGACTACGGTGAACTCGGCGCCGTCCTTTTTAAAGCAGTGCTCGAGGACTGCAGTGTCTTTTATATACGAGGTGTTTCTGCTGTATCCCTCCGCTTCGATGGAGAAGTGCCCCCCGTTTCGGTCCAGCACCCGGGCGAAGATCGGGTCGGAATCGAATCGGGGCATACACAGCCAGTGGACCGAGCCGTCGATTACCAAAGCGGCGGAGTGGAGATCACCGGTTACGAAGAAATCCTTGAGCACTACGCCGGCTGCTCCCCGCGGGTAACACTATGATAGAGGACTGCAAATGCGGCGGCGGTCCACATCATAGAGACAACAACCCCCACCCCGAGGGCAAGAAGTCCGCCGATAAATATGGGAATTGCCAAGAGACCCATCAGAAAGATGGTCCCTCCGCGGCCCTTGGTCATTCGCCAGCTCGTGCTGATCGCCTCGGTTACTCCCATCCGACGATCGATTATTAGATAGGGAACGAAAACCAGCCGGACGGCGAATATGACTCCCGGGACGATAAGAAAGATGAACCCAACAACGATTATAAGCCCGGTAAGCACTCCCGCTCCGACGGCGTTCCAGTAATTCCGGGTAAACACGGCGAACATGTCTCCCACCCGGACTTCTTCACCTCGAGCGGCTTTCAAAAAGGCCCAGTTGAAGCTCATCGATATCGGCCCGGCCAAGAAGACCCAATAGAGGGTCGCGAAGAGCCCCGCCCCCGCGCCGGCTCCCGCCCCCATTCCCCGGGCCAACTCGCCGCCGTGCTGATAGTACCTGCCCGTCCAGTTCGTCGGCGCCTGAATAACGAGAAAAATAAGGGTGATTCCTAAGAGAATCCCAAAGGTTGCGAATATCATTTTCCATCCCTGTCTGTAGTTATCTACACACGTCGAATCGGATATGTAATTCCTGTTTTCTTCGGCCATAAAAGTCCTCCCGTGTTATACCGCCGAATGGGGCGGTGTATAATCGTCCGGCGCGTCAGGAGCGGGGCCCCGGTTTACTGCACCTTTCTTCTTTAACTATAGTTCGCAGCGGGTATCGATTCAATGATCATCCGCGTATTTTACGATTCTGGCTCTTCGGTGGCCTCATCCTGCATGTAGCGGCGGAGCTCACGTTTTCTTTTTTTCTCGGTCCGGCGGGAGCTCTCTTCGTGGGGAATACGGATGCCCTTAAAAAGGATGAAGCTCAAAGCAAGGAGGCCCCAGGCCTTCCAGTAATTGATAAGGGGAAGTCCGAAGATCTCGGGCATCAGCCAGTTCCACAGGAGCATAACCGCCCACCCGAAGAGAGCCGTAAAAGCGATGCCCCCTATACCGAAGAGGATCCCCCAAAGAATTTTCTGGACCAGGCTCCGGTCCTCCCACCATGCGTCCATGTCGAAGCCGTTTTCGCCTTTGTAGCGACCCCGGCGCGATTTGTCGCTGTTTTCGTAATCTGACATCTTTTTCCTCCTTCGGGGTATACCCGCTGTTTTATTCTTCGATCCAGTGCTTGAGCGCCCGGGACAGGTTCTTAAGGGCGTACCGTTTCCGGGCGGTCAGGGTGTCGATGCTCTCGCCGGTCGCCTCCGCGATCTCCCGGAAGGTCATCCCTCCGAACACCTGGGCCTCGACGACCCTTCGCTGCGGCAGGGGAAGGGCCCGCAGAGCGTCGTTCAAGGCGTCTACCATGCAGGACCGTACGTACCCGTCCAGGGGATCCAGGCCGGTGCTTGCGACTATTTCCCGCAAAGTCTCCTCGGCGACATCGGTTTCACCTGAAGCCTCCCTTACCCGGTTATGACGCCAAGCGTCGATGACCCGACGGGTGAATAGAGTGTTGACCCATCCCGGCAGGTTTCGAACGCCCGCGATTAACGGAAGTCGCTCGAGAGTTTCAACATAGACGTCGTGCACCAGATCTTCCGCTTCTTCCAAAGAGCGCCCCGCAGCACGCAGCCGGGCGAGAAAGCGCGGCTTTTCGCTGGTATAAGCCTTTTCAACGCGGCTGTGGGTGTCTCTCTTGTCGTGATGCGGTTCGTCACTCATCGTCTTCATCAGAATCGACGTACAGGAGTCGGTTTTCGTGTAAAAAACATGAAGTTTTTTCGTTGTTCAGGAGGAGGAATCCGGATTTTCGACGATCCTCATATCCCGGATCAGCCCGAGCATGTCCACACTATAGCACCTCGTGAAGGCGGGCTTTCCGTCGTGGAACTCTTCGACCACGAGGTAGTCGGTGCACGCGGGGATCTGGACAAGGGAACCTGTGTCCCTCTTCCGAAGAAGCCCGCGTGATTTCATGACCTTCCTCAGGGCGTACGTCCTTCCGGTGTCGGTATCATAGTAGGCATCATTCCCGGTCCGTTCCCGGAGGGCGAGGATTTTCCAGGCGATACGTGCCCGGCGGCCGTCTTCGGTGAAGACCTCGTAGTTCTCCTCTTCCACCTCCAGGATCATCCCCGGGGTAATCTCGATGTCCTTCCAGTAGAGTCCCATCGGGAGCAGTATAGAAAAAAAACCGGAGTTGACAAAGCCCGGCCCGACGGGGATGTCCTAGGCCGTCAGGCTTGTTCCGGTGCCTTCCACCGAGCCGCGAACACCACAATGAGGACGGTAGTGGCGATCTCGATGCTTCCGAAAAGGATGTAGTAGGGTGCCGGGGGACCTTCGATGAACATCGACAGTGCCACCGCGAGGGTATGCACCGTTCCGATGATAAGGTTCAGTATCCGGTTCGCCCGGTACCGGAGAAGACGGCTCAATAGGACCATGACGATGGCCGTCTCCATCAGAAGGGCCGCCGCAAAAAGTAAGCCCTGACTTATCTCAACCGAACCTACCGATCCTGAGAGAATAATCTCGAGTCCCTCGGGGTCCAGCAGGGTCATGACGTCGGCGTAGAGGTAGTTGAGCACCGCGAATATCCACAGGGTGGAGATCCTCGTCCGCATATCTTTGAGTCCCGTCATCTGAGCATGTGAATCCATTCGTTCCTCCTTGCCCGTATACGACGAAGGAACCGGGGTTTTGGTGTGTGGATTTTATTAAAACTTGTCCATGTAGCTCCGCCGGCGCCGGATTATCCTCCAGATGACGATAACTCCGATGACTCCGAGGACCGCGAGGATCGCCGCAAAATAGACCCAGAAGATATCGTAGGTGTAGGTGGGACGTATTTCCGGGCGAATATCGAAGTTGTCCCAGGGACCGATCCTCCCGAGAACATAGATGAGCACCCTCAGGGCGTGAAATATTGCCGCTGCCGCTCCGAGGCGTAGGGCCGGCCGGGAGTGGGTCCGCTCAGCGGTGATCAGCCATCGGGCCGATGCGGTAAGACATCCGAGGTCGATCAGAAACTCCACCACGGTAAGAGCCGCCACCCACCAGACGAGCCGGGTAAAGGCGCCCTCGGCGAGCATCATCATCACCGTCCGGAAGAGGAGGACCCCCGCGCCCAGGACCATCAAGAAGGCAAAGGGGCGCTGTTTGGGATAGGTACGATTCATTTTCCTTGCATCCCTTCGATAATCTCAACGACGGCTTTCACGGAATCGTTTTTAGGCCGCTTCGGTTGCACCGGCGTGCTCGCCTTCCGGCAGGACCGCCTCGGGATCGAATCCCTTCATTATCAGCCAAACTCCGAGCACCGCCTCCTGAGCGGCCAAGGGAATTACCATAGCCACCTGCGGACCGGACATCATATCGAGAACGCCGAACAGGGACAAGAGGGTTGCCGCCGCGCTCGGGATTACCCCGAGTATTCCCCAAAGTGATAGCCATCGGGGAATTAGCTTTGACCGGTAGAATACGAGATAGTACATAAAGGCCCCGGTAAGCCATGCGAATGTGCCGACCACCCCGCCCGCCCAATCGTTTGTGCTTTGGAGGAGTGCGCCTAGTATTTCGAAATACGGAGCTTCAGGGACGCCCGCTTCGAGATATCTGCGGCTCAAGGTGACGAGCAGGAGCAGGCTTAAGACCGTGACGAGGTGGAAGACCGCCTCGATGATCCTGAAGCCTACCGCGCCTAAGGCGAGGGACCGATTGTGCCTGCGTAATACCGGATACAACCAGATGGAAATACCCGCGCAGGCGAAGGCCATGATCAGGACAAGGAGCGCCCCGAAGAGGAGGCCGCCGCTCCGTTCCGCCGCCGCGATCAGGTACTCCGGGTCATCGGCGATACCTATTAAGGATAAGCTTGCTACTCCCGTGACGATGGCGAGTAGAAAAAGCATCCCGACAATAAGTGCTTCTTTTCGATGTAATGTCATACCCTTCCTCTTTGTCCTATATATGTTCCGCGGCTGCGGGCGTGTTTGCGACGCGCGCGGGTATACCGCGAATGACGAGCCAGATTCCGATTGCCAGCTCGAAAACTCCGATGGGGAGGTACAGGGCAATCGATATATCATAACCGAAGAACTCGAGCACTATTCCTATTAGACCCGCGCAGGCCGCTGCGACGCCGAAGATGGAGATAATTCGTGGTACATAACGGGAGGCCGCGAACAGGATGTACCACAGGATTCCGCCGAGGCAGTAGAAGAACATATGGAGCCTGTACCCGGTTTCATCGAGGCCGTAATAGAGAAAGTTGACCAGGGGCTCGAGCCCGGAGGCCGCGGGCCCGGAACCGGCGGCGCCGCTTATCGGTATGAGCCCGTACGCACCTATTTTGCTTACTGCAAGGACGAAGGCTTCACAGAGCCATAATCCCAGAGCGACCAACGCAACGGTCCTGTTGTGTCTGCTCAAAACGGTAAACAAGAGCGCCGCGAGAGCGACAATGGCACCGCTGTTGAAAAGATCAGCGATAATGCTCACACGGTACAACCCGATATCGCGGGATATACTTGTAAGGATCTCCTGTGGGGCATCCGCCGCCGGTGCGGAAAATAGCAAGCCGCCAAGAAGGCTGGTACAGATAACCAGCAGAAAAGCTCCCCCAAGAAAGCGCGGTACATTTCGTTCCGAACTCATATTACCTCCTTTTTCACTCCCCTTTGAGTCGATTTACCGAGATAAGAGGCATTCCCAGATCACGTATCTTTTTGAGAATACCGAACAGGGCCGCTTGATCGACTATCGAGCCGGTAAGAACCGTATCTCCCTCTTCGTATCGACTAATGGTGAGGCCCCCGAACCAGTCCTCCCAACCGGCGTCGAGGCATCCCTGTATTCTGATTTCATAGATTGCGGATTTCCCGTCTCTCATCATCGTCTCCCCGTCTGTCTTGGAGTATAGGAGACGGAAGGAACTATCGTCATAGATCGAAAGGACTATTTTCGGGAACTAATCAGGGGGATTTGAGCAGTCCCAGCTCCCGGGCACGGGCAACCGCCTGGGTCCTGCTGGTTACATCGAGTTTGCCGAAGATGTTCCTGATGTGGGCCTTGACGGTGTAGAGGGACAGGTAGAGACGTTCGGCAATCTCTTGGTTGGAGAGCCCTTGGGCGATGATCTCGAGCACTTCGAGCTCCCGTTCGCTCAGAGACTCGAGGAGAGGCTGCCTCCGGGGATTCGGTCGAGAAAAAGCGGAGAGGATTCTCCCGACATATTCCGGATGTATCCCTCGAGAGGCGGCCTCTTCGAGGAGCCTCT
>JBKHAJ010000198.1:0-6539 GCA_046542935.1 Spirochaetia bacterium
AGGCCATACTCGAACGGGTCATCGACGAGTTCGAGGCGCGGAACCCTACGATTCAGGTAAGCTGTATCCCTTCCTATTATCCCCGCGCCCGGAACGAGCTCGTCCAGCTCATCACCAACGGGACCGCCCCCGACGTCGCCCAGATCGTTACCCCCTGGACCACTTACTTTGCTTCCATGGGCGCCTTCGCTCCCCTGGACGGACTGCTCGACGAGAAAAACTTGGGAAGCCGGTGCGTAGACAAGGACTTGGTCGGCGGAAGGTATATGAACTCCCAGTATTCGGTGGCCTGGGGGCTGTGTCCGCTGTCCTTGATCGTTAACAAGAACTGTCTCCGTGAGCTGGGTATCGAAGATCTCGAATCTCCCATGCGGCTCGAGAGGTTCGGTGAGCTCTGCCGAAGGATAAGCAGGGAGTACGAGGGGACCGGGAAATACGTCTACGGGCTGAACGTCCTCCACGACGAGACCGATTTTTTCCGCATCTACACCTTCCTGCAGGCTTTCGGCGGGGGGTTCGTGAGCGACCGGGGCGAGGTGATCTTCAACTCCCCCGAGAACGCCGCAGGGTTCTCGTGGCTCAAAAATTTCGCGAATACCACGAAGCTTCTCAAGACCGACATCTATTCGATTCGGAAGAGATTTGCCCAAAACGAGGTCGTCTTCATAACCGACGGACCGTGGATCCGGTATATGCTCGAAGAGCTCACCGGCGAGCCTTTCGACGCGAATTTCATGGTAATCCTCAATCCCACCTTCACGACGAAGGTGTCTCTTTCCTGGAATTACAACCACGCTTTGGCCGTCTGCGCGCAGAGTCGGAACAAGCTCTACGCCGCCAAGTTTATCGACGCGGTTACCGTGGATCCGGATCTGAGCGTTCTCTACTACACCAGCACCGGTCAGCTTCCGGTGGACGAGAAACTGTTTGAGCGGAGGAAATTCCAGGACCCCTACTTCAGTGCCTTTAGGAGACAGCTGGAGTACAGCTCCTGCATCAACGCGCAGAACCCCATGTTCGAGAAGGCGATGGTGCTGTGCATGGATGCGGTGCAGAAGATATTTTTCGACGACGTCGATGTAAAAAGCGAGCTGGATGAGAAGCAGTACTATCTCAAGATGCTCTACTACGGGTAGGATCGGAGGCCGCGGGTAATGTATGAACAAAAGGCAAAAAAATACAATTTTTATTTGACAGGTCAGGAATTTGGTTTTAAAATAGCAGTCATACGAATGACTGCTAAGTATATCTGGAAATTGGCGTCTTAAGGCGCTTAAAAATCTCATCTCACAAAAGGAGAAGAATATGAAGAGATTACCTATTGTACTGCTGGGAATCGTCCTTGCGGTAGCTCTCGCGGCTCCGGTTTTCGCCGGCGGTCAAAAAGAAGCGGGCGGTGCGGAAAAAGAAGATCAGATCAAGATCGCCTACGTCTGTAAGATGCTTACCCATCCCTGGTTTCAGGCGGAGGAGAAAGGCGCCGTCGAAATGGCGAATGAGCTCGGAGTGGAATACTTCAGTATCGACGCCAACCTCGACGACGAGGCTTTTATGCAGGGTGTGGAGAACGCCCTTGCCCGTGGGGTTGACGGACTCATGGTCTGTATAACCGACGCGGAAATGGGTCCCACTGTCAGCCAGATGGCCGAAGACGCCGGTGTCCCCTTAATCGCCATCAACGATCCTTTCGAGGACCATAACGGCAACCCCATTCCTCACGTCGGCGTCGACACTTACGGCACCTGCTACATGGGCGGCGAGGCGATGGCGGAACTGGCGAAGACCAACGGTTTTTTTGAATCGGGGAACAACGTCAAGGTGATGAGCGTCGATGTCAGCTTCAAGAGCTTCCTCCACGAAAGGACCCTGGGATTTCAGGACGGGATCATGGACAACTCCCCGCTTACCGAGGCGGACATGATTACCGAGGACAACGAAACGGGCATGTTCGAACAGGTGCTTCCGGTTGCGCAGTCGATCATCAACGCCAACCCCGACGTAACCCACTGGCTGGTGACCGGGCTCAACGACGACAGCGCGGTTGCGCCTCTGCGTGCCCTCGAGGAATCGGGCTTCAACATGGACAACGTCATCGCCTGCGGAATGGGCGGATACAGCCTCTCCTACGAGGAGTTCAGCAAGGGAAACGACAATTACCTGGCTATAAAACTGCAGCCGGAAACTCACGGCTCTGAAGGAGTTCGGGTCCTCTACGAGAAACTCGCGGAAGGCAAGGAGATCGAGCGGTTTACCACCACCTCCGGCGTGGTCGTCGGGATCGATGATTACGAAGAATATACCTGGGACTAAAAAATCGTGCATTTTCTACGGCGGGGCCGGGCAGGCCCCGCCGTTTATGCAGTATACTTTTTATGTAGTATCTAGAGCGTAAGGAAATCGAGATGAATGAACCACTGCTCACATCCACCGGAATCAGCAAACGCTTCGGAGGTGTTCAGGCGCTGGATAAGATACAGTTTGACCTTCGGAAAGGCGAGGTCCACGCGTTAGTCGGAGAAAACGGCGCGGGAAAGAGCACCTATATTAAAATCCTGGCCGGAGTCTACGCGAAGGACGAGGGAGAGACCCTCTACAACGGTGAGGTTTACGATGCTTCGAGCAACCTCGACGCACGGCGGCACGGGATCGGCATGGTTCCGCAGCTCATCGACCTCGCTCCTAAAATGACGGTAGCCGAGAATATCTACATGGGGATGTATCCCCGCACCCGCTTCGGCTTCGTGGACTGGAAAAAACTGTATTCCGACGCGGGGAAGATCGCTAAGACCTTCGGTATGGAGCACCTTATCGGAGATTTGGTGGAAACCCTCGGAACCGGACATCGGCAGCTTATCGAAATCCTGAAGGCGCTTATATTCGATACTAAGGTTATCGCCTTCGATGAGCCCACCGCGGCGTTGTCCGACGACGAGACGAAGAGCCTCTTCAAGCTCATCAAGCAGCTGAAGGCCGAGGGAATTGCCGTTATTTATGTGAGCCACCGCTTAGACGAGCTCTTCCAGATCGCGGACAGGGTTTCGGTCCTCAAGGACGGGAAGTACATCGGGACGAAGAACGTCGACGAGGTCACAAAAGACGAGATAGTGGCTATGATGGTAGGAAGAGAGCTCGATCTCTTCGGGGAAGACACCCGAAAGATAAAAGCACGGGACGAGGTCCTCTTCGAGGTAAAAAACTTGAAAAGCGGAAGCCTTGTTCGGGACGTGAGTTTCCAGGTCAAGGGAGGAGAGATCTTGGGATGCTTCGGCATGGTCGGTTCCGGCCGGACCGAGGCGGTCATGGCCGCTTTCGGGGCCGACAAGCTCGAGGAGGGAGAGGTCTACTTCAGGGGCGAAAAGGTCGACATAAAGACCCCGGAGCAGGCGGTCAAGATGGGGGTCGGGCTGGTTCCTGAAAACCGGATTACCCAGGGGGTAATCCTGAAAGCGTCGATCAAGAACAACATTACCCTTCCCTTCGTGAATAAGCTTGCCCAACAACGGGCCGGATTCATCGACGGAAAGCGGGAGAGGGAAATTGTCGGAAAACATATGCGGGCCCTTCGGGTGAAGGCCCCGGATGAAACGGTAAACGTCCGTACCTTGAGCGGCGGCAACCAACAGAAGGTGTCTATCGCTAAGTGGCTTGCCACCCGGAGCGACGTGATCATCTTCGACGAGCCGACCCACGGAATCGATGTGGGGGCGAAGGCCGATATCTACCAGCTCCTCCGTGAGCTCTCCGAAGAGGGGAAGGCGGTGGTGATGATCTCCAGCGAGCTTCCCGAGATCCTCAACGTGTGCGACCGGATTCTGGTCTTCCGGGACGGAGAGGTGGTCCATGAGTTTACCGATGTCGAGGGTTTGAGCGAGCAGGACGTGGTTACGTACGCTTTGGGATAGTTGTCCCATAATCACCAATATCGAGGAATAAGAAGATGGAAAAAACTGCCAGCCGAAAATTGCACTACCGGCAGGTGATAAACAACCTGCGCATGCTGTTCGTGCTTATTGGGTTGATCGTATTGTTCGCGATCCTCTCTCCGTATTTCCTGACGGTACGAAATATTTACGCTATCGGGCTTACTATTTCGGTCATCGGAATCGTGTGTATAGGCCAGTCCATGGTACTCATGACGGGGAACTTCGACTTGAGCGTCGGGTCTATCGCCGGATTCTGCGGTATGCTCGTCGCGTTTCTCACCAAGAATATCGGCTTTTACGTGCCGATGCTCATCGTGGGGCTCCTCGCGGGGTCCGCCATCGGGCTTGTCAACGGACTCTTGGTTACCAAGGCCCGGGTCAACGCCCTTATCACCACCTTGGGGATGATGACTATCTTCCAGGGGGCGACATTTCTGGTGAGCAACGGTTTCGCCATAGGGGTCAATCAGCCCGATTTCAGGTTTCTAGGGACCACCAGGATCGCGGGACTGCCTCTGCCTATCATTATTCTTCTTGTATTATACACAGCGTTTTATGTAATTCTCAAATACACCGTTTTCGGAAGGTACATTTACAGCATAGGCGGCAACTCCGAGGCGGCGCGGCTCTCGGGGATCAACGTCGACCGGATAAAGATTTTCGTCTTCACCTTGACCGGGACCCTCAGCGCCTTCGGGGGCGCTATGCTGGCCTCCCGATTGGGGAGCGCCCAGACCACGGCGGGAAGCGAATATCCCCTGAACTCGATAGCCGCGTGCGTCCTGGGAGGCATCGCCATTGCCGGAGGGGAGGGTAACATCTTCGGAGCCCTAATCGGTGTGGCCATTATCGGGGTCCTCAAATCGGGACTGATCATGATCAATATGCCGTCGTACTATCAGTGGGTGGCCAACGGAATCGTGCTTATCCTCGCGGTTTACTTGGATCAGCGGCGCAAGAGATAACACGGGAACCATAACGACAAGTAATACATAAGGACACATCAATGACCCATAGAGACCGCTTGAGAAAGGCCTTGAACCACGAGGCGACGGACAAAGTCCCGATCGACTTCGGGGCGACCGGGCAGACGGGGATAAGCGCGAGCACCCTGTACGGGCTCCGCCGAAGCCTCGGACTCGAGGAAAGACGGATCAAGATCATCGAACCCTTTCAGCTCCTAGGCGAGGTGGAGGAGGACCTCCTCCACCGCTTCGACGTCGACGTGGTGGGGCTGTGGAATCGGGGAAACCTCTTCGGCCTTACCAATGATAAATGGGTCGAATGGGATATGCCCGACGGGACCCCCGTGCTCATGCCCGGGGGATTCGAATATGACGTGGACGGAAAGGGCGACACCTATGTCTATCCTCAGGGGGACCGATCGGTCCCCCCGAGCCTGCGCCTTCCTAAGGACGGGTACTTCTTCGATAACATCAACCGGGCTCCGGAGTACGACGAAAAGGATTTAAACGCTCGGAAGGATTTCGCCGATCTCTACACCGTTTTTTCCGACGAGGACGCTCTGCATCTGGAGCGGGAATCGAAGCGCCTCTTCGAGGACACCGACAGGGCGATAATCTACAATTTCAACGGCGGCGGTTTCGGCGATGCGGCGATCGTTCCGGGACCCTACGAGAAGCGTCCCCGGGGCATCCGTAAACTGGAAGACTGGTATATGGCCCATTACCTGTACCCCGGCTACCTTCACGAGCTCTTCGAGTTTCAGACCGAGGTAGCACTGAAGAACCTGGAGATCATACGTCAGGCGGCAGGGGACAGACTCGACGTCATCAACATCAGCTGCTCCGATTTCGGAAGCCAGCACGGCGAGCTCATCTCCCCTGAACAGTTCGATGAGTTCTACAAACCCCGGTATGAACGCCTAAACGGGTGGGTCCACGAGAATACACGGTGGAAGACCCACTTCCACTGCTGCGGTTCCATCGTTAACCTCTTAGACCGCTTCGTCGAATGCGGGGTGGATGTCTTGAACCCCGTTCAGTGGACCGCCGCCGGGATGGATGCCCAAATGCTCAAAGACTCCTACGGTGATTCCTTGACTTTCTGGGGGGGAGGGATCGATACTCAGAAGACCCTTCCCTTCGGAACTCCCGACGAGGTGCGCTCAGTGGTCGAGGACAAGCTAAAAATCTTTTTTCAAAACGGGGGTTTCGTGTTCAATACGATCCATAATATACTGGGCAAGACGCCGCCGGAAAATGTACGGACAATGTTCGAATCGGTAAACGAGTATTCGGGCGGTTAATTTTTATGCGAGGAGACGTAAGATGAACACCGATAAACCGACCTTCGCCCTGTTCTTCGGGAATAGGGGATTCTTTCCCGCCTCCCTCTTGGCGAGCGCCCGGGCGGAGATCAAAAAGAAGCTCGAGTTGATGGGATACGGGACCCTTATCCTCGACGCGGAGGCTACCCGGTTCGGTGCGGTGGAGACTCCGGAGGAAGGGCGTATATACCGGAACTTCCTCGAAGCGAACCGGGGGAAGTTCGACGGGATAATCTTGAGCCTTCCCAATTTCGGCGACGAGACCGGAGCGGTGGCCGCCTTGAAGGATGCAGGGGTTTCCATCGACATCCAGGCCTATCCCGACG
>JBKHAJ010000199.1:0-6533 GCA_046542935.1 Spirochaetia bacterium
TTCAGCTCCACTTGTTCGGCGGCGGCATTCTTCTTCAAGGTATAGTACTCGATATTATCACGGTTGAGGTCGAGCTTGAGAAGGGTGGTAGAGATAAATTTTTCAACGGCCGATTTACCCTTACGGTACTCGTAGGTGCTATGCTTGAGCTCTTCCTCGCTCATCAGTATTTCCGAGCGGAGTTTTCCCCCGTCGTAGATGCTGGTTACGAAGGCTAAGGTGGAGATGATGTTGTAATCGCCTTTCCCGTACCAGTCGGGTTCGATCAGCGGAAAACGGGGCCCCCCGTAGGAGAGCTCAAATCTAAGGCCTATGTCCGGTTTGAGATAGTTTCCTCCTTGTGCAATTTGCCGCTTGTAATCTGCAATCTTCCTGAGACGGCCGAGAAGCTCGAGTTGAGTATTGCTCTTTAGAGCATGTTCGACGAGCTCCTCTTTGTCCGCTGTGGGATAATTGGAGATGTTCGGATCCACGAAGTTAAAAGAGAGCTCCGTCGACCGAAGGCCGGAGATCCCGGACAGATGCTCGAGCTCCAACAGGAGCTGCCGACGCTGTTCTTCGAGTTTGGCCCTGCCTAGGTCGATCTCTTTCGCTTTGATCCGCGCTTCGAGAAGCTCCGAATAGACAATAAATCCGTTTTCATAGCTCTTTTCGGAGATGAATATCAGCCTGTCCGCGGCCTCACGCTGTTTTTGGATGATCCGGTCGATCTTATCCAAGAAGTAGAGTGAGTAGAGATAGACGGTGATGGAGGTGACGATCTCCTGCCGCTTGAGCTCGATATTGAGCTCGTTAGCCCCTAATGCCCTCTTGTAGAGCTCGATGGAGTTCCTGATCTTTCCCCAGGTAAAGACAGGCTGTTCGAGGGTCACGATGAACTCGTAGAGCATCGGCTCCATCCCCTCGAAGACTTCCATGTCCTCCGGGGGAAGGAGGATTTCCCCTTCGCCGGGAACAGTGTAGCTGCCGAATTCCCCCGCGGTTACCGATATCGCTTCCATGGGGTTCGCAATGTGACTCAATCGGATTTCCGCCCCGATGTCGGGGAACCTCCGGGCCCGGGCCGCCTTGAGGTCGATCCGGGTCTGCTCCTTCTCCACCCCGAGCTGCAGGAGCTCCGGGTTGTTCCCCATTGCCGACTTGACGAGGGCCTCCCGGGTCAGCACGACCGGACGGCCGTCGGGGAGGAAGCCCCGGTCGGTTTCATCGGCGGCGGCTGAAACGGGTGCGAGAAACTCGGCGGCTGCAACGAGGAGTACGGTTATGAGTCGTAAGGACCGTGCGGTGTCAATCATTGTCGATTACTACCCAGTTTTCGCCGAAGAATTGGAGGGTATACTCATCAATTGCCCCTCCGATTCCGTCGAGCTGACCTGCGGTTATCTCGTCAGCCTCGGGCTGGTACAACCATATTTTGTTCTCGTCCGCGACCTCGGGCTCCTCCGTATCGATTCCCGTGAAGATAAAATAGCCGTTCTGAAGGTCATCCACACCCACCGGTCTCGCGAAGGTACTTGTGATATCCTGGGGAGAGGTTCCGGTGCCGAGGCCTGCGGGATCATCGTAAAAGAGCCATATTACCTCGCCGTCCAGCCCAGTATCGGGATCTCCAATTACGTCCCGGAGTTGTCCTTCGACCGAGAGGATGATTGGAACTATCTCGATATCCGAGGCTGTATGGGTGGTGTCCTTTTCTACCGGAGATTCCTCTAAGGAATCGCCGGGTGGATCGCCGTCGTAGGCATCGCAGTCGTAGTTATTCCTCTGTGCGGTAATCCTCACTGCTGTCGAATCGCCTAGGTCCCGATGGAAAGATATGTTTACCCCGTAATTGCCGTCGACGCCGGTGGTGGTGCGGTAATCGGGCTCGTCAGGGTACACGTTGGGGCTCAACGATGTGGCGACGTAGATGCCGATGTTGACTGCGTTTACACCCTCTCCGGTGCTCGAATCGACTACCTGTCCCTCGATCCCGGCGGAGTTGGTTATACGTCGGAGCCTGAAGGGGGGAAGACGGTTGGTGACGTCGCTTACGACAAACGCGGGCACGTCGTTTTGGGCGAAACCGTAGTTCCTATTGTAGAAGAGGAAGTAAACCTCCCTCCGGTCGCCGGACTTGCCGTATTGGGGAAAGAGCTGGTTCCATATAAGGCCGTTGAACGAGAAGGAGCCGTCCGCCCCGGTGACGGTGCTCGCGAAATACCTCGGGTCCTCTCCCGGGCTGAGTTCGTCGGGGAGGAGGTCATTTTCTGTATATCGCGAGTAGTCGATGGTCCATTGCAGCTCATCGGTGTAGAGATAGACGATAACGTCGTCGATGCCCGCTGTGGTCTCCTCCTCTTCCCAGGCTTCCCGGTCGATGGTGCTTCCGTTTATCGACGCTGTAAAGACCACCGAGCATCCGGTTGTGAGCAGGGGAATCAGAAGAGCCGCGGTGAGGAGCGCGGCCGAGACCGCGGATAACAGCCGGCCGTTTTGGCGCATGAGTCTATTCCTTCTTTTCATTGAGGGTACCCTCCTTGGAGGCGGCCGCCTTAAGATCGGCCGATTTCAGTTTTCTCGATTCCAGAATGTAATAGAGCACCGGGATGAGAAACAGGGTAATCAGGGTCGATGTAAAGAGCCCCCCGGCAATAGTCTGTCCTAAGGGGGAGTATATCTCCGAACCCTCTCCGAGGCCGAAGGCCATGGGGAGGACGCCGAGGATGGTGGTAAGGGTGGTCATCAATATCGGCTTGAGCCGGGCGCTTCCCCCTTCGAGAATGGCCTTCACCAGGTCCATCCCGTCTCTATCGCGAAGGAGGTTGATGTAATCGATCAGAACGATGGCGTTGTTCACCACGATCCCCATCAGGGCAATAATCCCTAGGAAGCTTAATATGGAGAGGGTGGAGCCGAAGATCAGGAGTCCCGCCACCACCCCGATCAGAGTAAAGGGGATCGAGGCCATCACGATCAAGGGCTGGGTGAACCTCTCGAACTGAATGACCATTACCATGTACACCAAGAATACTGCTACTAAGAGCGACACGAGGAGGGCCCGAAAACTGTCGACCATCTCCGCGGTGCCGCCGACTATCTGCCAGTCGACACCCACCGGAAGAGACATCTCTTCGATTTTCCCGGTCACCCGGGAGGAGGTCCCTCTGACGTCGGGATCGCGGAGATACCCGGTAACCACCACCGACTTCATCTTGTTTTCATGATGAATTTCGGTCACCGACGGCTCCACCCGAAGATCCGTGAAGTTGGCGAAGCTTACGAAGGTCCCGCTCTGTGATCTGACGGAGATGGTATTGAGAACGTCCCGGTCGATCTTGCCGCCCGCCACCGTTGAGCGGAGGAGGATGTCGTGGCTCCGCCCGTCCCCCCGGTACTTGCCCGTTTCCATACCGTTGAAGATGATTCGGGAGGTTACCGCCGCTTCGTAGGGGGTAACTCCCAGGTTCCCCATGTAATCCAGGCTCAAGTCGGAAACGATCTCCTCCCGGGCGAAGCTCAGGTTCATCTCGGTCTTTCCGATGTTAGGATCCTGCTCCATAATCCCTAAGACCGTACGCGCGGCGGCGCTTACCTCGTCTAAGTCGTTTCCGAACACCTCGATCTTGAAACCCTCTCCCCCGGTGGCCATCGCCGCGAACGCCCCGAGACCTCCGTTGACCACGGTCACGTCGACGTCGGGAATGCGGGAGGGGATCTCACGCTGGAGCATATCGATGACGGCAAAGACGTCACGCTCCCGTTCTCGGTTGGGGACCAGCCGGATCCGGGCGAAGGCCTGATTGATCGACTTCCCGAAGCCGAAGCTGTCGCTCTGCCCGACGTAGAAGAGCGCCTCCTCCATCTCAGGAACCAGCCGGCGGACGAGAGATTCTATTTCGAGGACCTTGGCCTTGGTCTCTTCAAGGGTGAATCCCGGCGGGGTCTCCGCCCGTAACTGCACCTCGTTCATGTCGATTTCAGGGATGAATTCGAAGCCCACGAAATCGAAGGCGAGGACGCTGATAATGAGGATGACCACCGCCATGACTATTATAAACACACGGTTCATGACGGCCTTTCGAAGTATCCGCTTGTAGAACATCTCGAGACGGTAGAGGCCTTTTTCGATTCCCCCCGAAACCCTTCTGAAGCCGGGGACCGAAATCTGCTCGGTCCGTATCAGCCGGGCGGAAAGATAGGGGACCACAATGATCGCCACGAATACCGAGGCGCCTAAGGCGTAGACGATGGTCCAGCTCACGTCCCGAAGGATCGATCCGGCGAAGCCGGTTACGAAGAGCATGGGGACGAAGACGCTCAAAGACGTGGAGGTGGAGGCGATAATGGCCCCGCCCACCTCCGCGGTGCCTAGAGAAGCAGCCTCTTTCGCGTCACCGTTTTTACGAAAGTTCTTGTGGATGTTCTCGAGGACCACAATAGAGCTGTCTACGATCATCCCGATACTGACGGTCAGCCCCCCTAAAGTCATTATATTCAGAGATTGTCCCCGCAGGCTCAAGGCGATGAAGGCAAAGACCACGCACAGGGGGATGGAGACGGTGATGATCAGGGTAGTCCGGAGGTTACGGAGAAAGAGGAACAGGATTACCACGGCGAGGATTCCTCCGAGCACCGCGGAGCTCCTCACCGAATTGATTGCCCGCTTGATGTCGATGCTCTGATCCGCTATAGCCGTGAAGGTAATGTTCCCTCGATTGTCCCGGGTTATTTGGTCCAACACCTCGTTTATGTCGGCTATGATCCGGTTGGTGTCCTCCCCCTGCTGCTTCATCACGTCGATAACGATGGCGTCCTCTCCTTCGGAGACCGGATAGACATCGGCGTCCCGCTCGGTGATGTCGATATCGGCGATGTCCCCTAAACGGATATAGCTTCCGTCCCGAAAGCCGACTACCAGGTTCTCCATCTCGGATAGGGAGCTGAACTCCCCGAGGGTCCGCATCTTGAGCTCCCGGTCCCGGTATACCACACTTCCCGCAGGGAAGCTCACATTGTTGTACTGGAGGGCCTGGTAGATGTCGAGAATGGAGATCTCCCGGGCCTCCACCTTGTTGAGGTCCAGCCGGACATCGGCGATCATGGACACCTTTCCTTGCAGGTTGATGGAGGCGATTCCCGGCACCCGGGCGATCGAGGGGATAACCTGGTCCTCCACGAACCTGGACAGCCGCTCCCGGTCCGTTTCACTCTCCACCGCGAGGCTTAAGATGGGGAGGATGTCGACGTTAATCTTGAGCATCGTCGGGGGGCCTTCGATCCCCTCGGGAAGATCCGCCATGACGTTGTTGATCTTTTCCCGGATCTCGGGGAGTTTGACGTCGATGTCGGTGTTCCAGTCGAATTGAAGGGAGATGATCGACGAAGAGTCCCGGGAGGTCGAGCTTATGCTGTTGATTCCCGAGAGGGTGGTGAGCTCGTCCTCGAGAATATTGGTCACCTCCCGCTCGATATCTTTGGGTCCCACCCCCGGATAGACGGTGAAGATCACAACCGAGGGCATGGAAACCTCCGAGAATATGTCCTGCTTGAGACTCCGTAAAGCGATGAAGCCGAACAGGACCACCGCAATGAGGATAATCGATATGATTGCGGGATGCTTGATAGCGAAGTCGGCTATTCGGAGCCTCATCGGCAGAAATCCTCCTCGTTTAAGACCCGGCAGAGTTGCCCCTCCTTCAGAAAGTGCTGCCCCTCGATGATGAAGGCGTACTCCCGGTAATCCTTAGGAATCTGCATCGACTCCTCGTTAGCGTACTCGGGCTCGAACTCGAAGCGCCGGGCCTTGCATGTCTCGGGGTCTACGTACCACAGGTGTCTTCCGGCGACAAGGCAGTCATTGGGAAGGAAATCGATGTCCCGCCGCTTTTCGAGAACAAAGGTCAGCCGGATATACATTCCCGGGCGGACTATGCCGGGATCTCCGGTCAGGAAGCAGATGGTCTCGAAGGTTTTCGATTCGGGGGAGATGTAAGGGGCCACAGCCTTGACACGGACGCTCACCTCCCGGCCGCCTAAAGCGGGGATCTCGGCCCGGACTTCCATAGCCTGTCCTTTTTCGGCGAAGAAGGCGTAGTGGTTCTCGGGAATTTTCGCCTTGACGCGAAGATCGTTCAAGTCTCCAAGGGTTACCAGGGGGACTTGCGTAGCAACCAGGGAGCCTACGTCAGTGTGTTTCACCAGGACCACCCCGTCCACCGGCGCGGTCACCTCGGCGTACCCAAAATTAAGCCTGGCGAGCTCGTACTGCGACTTGGCGGCGTCGTACTGGGACTTCGCCATGTCGTAGTTCTGCCGGCTCGTCGCCTGGGCCTCGTAGAGCTGTTTTGTCCTCTCGTAGGTGGATTTCGCCGCCAGGTAGGCCGCCTCGGCCTGCCGGACGTTCAGCTCGTAAGGTTCACTGTCGACGGCCCCTATCACCTGGCCCCGCGTCACGGTATCCCCTATGTCGACGGTAAGCTTTTCAAGTGTCCCGGAGATCTTCGGAAGAACCGTCACCATGCTTTCCGATTCCACGTAGCCGTTTAAGCTCA
>JBKHAJ010000200.1:0-6517 GCA_046542935.1 Spirochaetia bacterium
GAAAAAGTACAAGTTTGTTCGGGGAATCGGTTCGATGAGTGCAATCTTCATAGCTTATCCTCTATTTTCCGGCTTGTTCCCTAGCGAAAAGCCATTGTTTTGTAATGCCTTCGGAGTTCCGGAAGCTTCACTTTGTACGACAGCGGGGGTGCAAAAAGGTTGCATCCGTTTCTCTAAAAAAGTACGAATTTTCTGACGGTATGCCCCAGAAGCGCCCCTTTCAGAAAACTCCTGAATCCTTTAGTATTGGTAGTATATCAGTAATAAAAGTTCAACAGGAGGAACTATGGCAGGCATAGCCGGTGTACTATACGCGGATTCAGCGGAGAAGGATACCCTTGCGGACCGAATGCTCGACACCGTGGAGCATCGAGGTCCGGACAATCGGGAACTCCACAGGGACGGCCGATTTTCCGGCGGTGTGGGAACACAGGACTTAGGTATAGCAAGGGGAAACGGGTTCGCCCGATCGGGAAAGACGGTCCTTTTTTTCGACGGAGAAATATACAACGAAAGGACCGACGGGAAGAGCGACGCCGAAGTCGCCCTCGAGCTCTATCTCGAGCACGGAAAGATTTTCCCCGGATACTTGGACGGTGTTTTCGCCTGTGCGGTGTGGAACGGAACCGAGCTGGTTCTTGCCCGCGGACCGGTGGGGGTCAGGCCTCTTTTCTATGGAAAGACATCTGAAGGGACCTACGTCTTCTCTTCCGAAATGAAGGCCTTAGTCGGCATCGCCGAAGAGGTGTGGGAGCTCAACCCCCAGACGGTTTTTTCGTCCGAATCGGGGGTTAACGGGTACGTCGTCCGGTATCCCGAGGTAGAGATGCCCTCGACTCCGGAAGCGGCGGCAAAGAAGCTCAAGGAAATTATATTCCGGTCGGTGGAAAAGCGGATGGCCGACGGCGCTTTGGGCGGAATGCTCCTGAGCGGGGGACTCGACAGCTCGATCATCGCGGCCGTCGCCAACGAGATCAAGCCGGGGATACCCGCCTTTACCGTGGGAGCCAAGGGCGGAAACGCCCCGGACCTGGAAAACGCCGCTTTTATGGCCGGCCACCTCGGAGTAGAGCACAAGGTGTACCACTTTTCCGCCGTGGAGATCGCCGAGATGATTCCCGAGGCGGTATGGAAGCTCGAATCCTTCGACGAAGACTGCATCAGCGGGGTCATCTCGAACCTGAACGCCTCGGCCCTTGCCGCGAAGGACACTAACTGCGTCTTCAGCGGAGAGGGCGGAGACGAGCTCTTCGGAGGATATCACCTCCTGAAGGATCTCCCCACCGAGTACGATCGCCTCAAGATGATGCACAAGCTCGTTGAGATCGCCTATAACACCGCGGTCCAGCGCTTGGACCGGGGAATGATGGGGAACAGCCTGAACTACCGGACCCCCTTCATCGACAACGAGGTAATCGCCTTCGCCCTTCAGGTGCCCGTCCGCTGGAAGATCCACCGGAACGAGAAGGGCGAGCTTATCGAGAAGTGGATATTGAGGGAAGCCTTCAAGGACCTCCTGCCCGACAAAATTTACAAGCGGGTCAAGCTCCGGTTCTCCGCGGGAACAGGAACCGACACCGTCATGGACGAGATTGCCGAAGACAAGGGATACAATGAGAAGTTCAATGAGCACACCCGGAAGACCCCGGGGGGCTACTATCTCAATTCCCCGAAGGAGCTGTGGTACTACGAGATATTCAAGGAAAAGTTCCCCGGGCTGCAGTTCGAAAAGCTGGTCGGGCGGTGGGACCCGAATAAATAACGGGCATCAAAAACCGGACTACAACCTTTGCCCGCATAAAAATCGGTCCGCTTTCTTTTCTCCCCGGGTTTGAGTATTTTGGTTCTAGGAGGATGTACTATGAACACCCGCGGCGAAGGACGAAATCATCTGGTGTCGGAACCAAGTCCCTACCTCCGGCAGCACGCCGGTAATCCCGTGGACTGGTATCCCTGGGGAGACGAACCCTTCGAAAAGGCCCGAGCCGAGGATAAACCCGTCTTTCTCTCCATCGGCTATTCCACCTGCCACTGGTGCCATGTGATGGAGCGGGAATCCTTCGAGGACCGGGAGGTGGCCGAACTCATGAACCGGGTGTTTGTATCGATCAAGGTGGACCGGGAGGAGCGGCCCGACATCGACAGCCTCTACATGGACGCAGCGCAGGTTCTCCGGCAGGCGGGAGGATGGCCGCTCAATATAATCCTCACCCCCGAGGGGAAGCCCTTCTTCGCGGCCACATATATTCCCAAGGAGAGTTCCACGTTTAACACCGGAATGCTCGATCTTATTCCCCGGGTGGAGGAGACCTGGAAGACGAAGAGAAGGCAGATCGAGGCGACCGGTCAAGACGTCCTCGACGCGATCAGCGAGGGGTCCGGAGGAAAACCGTACCCGGCGGCCCTGGACTTGTCCGGCGGGGACGAATTCACCTTCTTCGATTCCGCCGCGGAAAGGGCCTTTACCTTCCTGAGCGACCGCTTCGATACCGCGCACGCGGGTTTCGGGACAGAACCGAAGTTTCCCCAGCCGCACAACCTCCTCTTCCTGCTCAGGTACCACCGATTATCGGGCAATCAGGAAGCTCTCCGCATGGCGGAAGAGACCCTTGTCTCGATGCGGAAAGGCGGGATCTACGATCACCTCGGATTCGGTTTCCATCGCTATTCCACCGACCGGGAGTGGAAGGTCCCCCACTTCGAAAAGATGCTCTACGACCAGGCGTTGTTAGCCCTGACCTACACCGAGGCCTTCCAGGCGACCGGCAGGAAAATCTACCGCCGGACGGCGGAAGAGGTCCTCACCTACCTCGAACGGGACATGCTCTCTCCGGAGGGCGGGTTCTTCTCCGCCGAGGACGCCGACAGCGAGGGGGCGGAGGGAAAATACTACCTCTGGTCGATGACGGAGTTCGAAAGTGCCCTCGAAGGAAGGAACGATATCGCGAAATGGGCCGCATACTACAACCTCGAGCCGCAGGGTAACTACACCGACCGGGTCCAAGGGAAAAAGCCGGGAGACAACATTCTCTTCACCGGCGGAAACCCGCCGCCCTCACCGGACGGCGAGGCGGTCCGGAAACGCCTTCTCGAAACACGGGAACAACGGGTACGCCCCCATCTCGACGACAAAATACTCACCGACTGGAACGGCCTGACTATCGAGGCCTTCGCCCGAGCCGGTCGGGCCTTCGATAATCCGGAATATACCCGGACCGCCGAGAGATGCGCCCGCTTCCTCCTGGATACCATGAAGATGCACGACGGCCTTCTCCTGCACCGCTACCGTTTAGGGGAGGTGGGAATCCCCGGAACCCTTACCGATTACGCTTTTTTTATCTCCGGTCTCCTCGAACTCTACCGTGCCGCTTTCGACCTGGTGTATCTCGAAGCCGCGGTCCAATTGACCGCCTACTGCAACGAGCACTTCCTCGATACCGTCGACGGCGGATACTACCTGACTCCGGCGTATCAGGAGGATCTTCCGGTCCGGGAAAAGGAGGCAACCGATTCGGCGATCCCCTCGGGGAACTCGGTGATGATGGAGAACCTTCTCATCCTCTACAAGATGACCGGCACGACCGATTACCGGGACCGCGCTGAAGACCTCTTCCGGGCCTTCGGGGGCTCGATCGATCGGTACCCCTGGGGGTTTCCTATGATGCTCGCGGGCACCATGCTCATGCCCGCCGGAGGAAAGGAGATCCTCCTCGCGGGGGAGGACACCGAACGGTTCGAAGCGGCAATAAACAACCGCTACCTCCCCTTTTCTGTGGTGCTCAAGAAGAGTTCCGAAAACGCGGAGCTCCTCGCCCGGCTCGCCCCCTTCACCGCCGATTACCCCTCCGATGCCGGGAAGAGCGCTGCCTTCGTCTGCAGCGGCTTCACATGCAGTCTTCCCGCCTACGATACCGAAGCGCTCGAAGAACGGCTCGAGGCGCAACTACCGCCCCGCTAATTACGGCACGTAGAGACGCCTGCGGAATCCCTGGACAACCATAACCAGAAAGAGAAGCCCCATAAAGATGCCTAAAGCAAGAATGAGCCCCATCCGGAGCTCCGCGTCGACACGGACCCGCTTGATGAGAATCCCCAAGAAAGCCCATTCGACAACAAGGGCGTAGTAGAGGTCTCCCCGGGTCAGGAGCACGAGGAGGGCTATAAAGAAGGCCACCGCCAGCACGATAATAGTCCAGACGGCCTGGGGGAAACCCCATCCCTGCCAGCCGACATCCACGAGGAGGGCGGTAACGTTGGCGACCGTCGCGATTGTTATCCATCCGAGGTACACGCTGAAGGGGATAGCCGCGAAGGCGGTCACAAGACGACGCATCCGTCGTTTTCCAATTCCTAATCGGATATAAATTCCCAGGAGGGCTACCAGCAGAACCACCATGGCAATGAGGGAAAATCCAACGTACATGTGGTGCCACAAAAAAATCCACCCGATATTCGCGGCGGAGGCTGCGAAGAAGAGAATTCCCACCCGATCGATGAACTCCGATTTTTCCGGATCTTTCCTTATCGCGGAAATGAGGCCGTACACCGTGAACAGGCCCAAGAGAACGTATATGATTCCCCAAATAGAAAAGGTAAGACCCGCGGGAACAAAGAGGTTCGGGTACATATCCGACAGCTCGCCGGTTGTTCTTTCATTGATGGGCAGGGAGTTAGCCAGGGCGTTGACTACAACGGTTCCGAAATATCCCAAGAGATTGAGGACTGCGAAAGAAATCCTCCGTTTTCGTGCTTTCATACTCACTCCTTGGTTTCAAGTATAGTGAGAAAGACTCGGGAAAACAAACCGCTCCTACTGCCCCCTATCGCGGGGGATAATGAAGAGGGAAATATCGGAGACGGGCCGATTATGCAACCGGCCCGTTTTGGTCTCTGATCTTTACCAATCTCGCGATCTTGGGGTCTTGGGACGCTTGTCGTGCGCCTCGTTGACCCGAAGTTTTCTGCCGTCAATTTCCTGATCGTTCAAAGCTTCGATAGCGGCGGCGGCGGCATCTTCAGTTTCCATTTCGACGAAACCGAAACCCTTCGAACGGCCGGTATCCCGATCGGTGATGATGTTGACCGATTTGACCGTTCCGTGCTCTCCAAAGAGTCTCTGGAGATCATCTTCCGTCGTGGCGTAATTGATGTTCCCGACGTAGATCTTACTGGACATATAACCTTTTCCTCGTAAAGTAGATTCCCTTGTCCGGGCGAACCTGTCCTCCCCAGTGATAAAGTGAAGAAGCATCATCTTTCAACGGAATTGTCGAATCAGGTCGATCGGCGGTGCGCGCAGCGCGCGCCGAGGGAAAAGCGATATCCAGAAGATCAGCTCGTTACTCGATCCCTTCGGGCAAGAACACGGTTGGCAAAGATCAAGGTTTGTGAGTCAACTTTACCCTATTTTCCCTGCTATGTCAAGATGAAACAATATCGTGAGCTCGAGGGAGGGATTCACCGATACCATATCACGCTCCTTCGATTTTATCAGTTACATCCCTTTATCCGGCCGGTTAAAGGGCCTGGCAAGATCGGCAAAAATGAGTCATAGTAGATTTATGACGAACAGGATACTCACTACCGCGTTTTTTGTCCTTACCGGAGCACTCCTGGGCATGGGATGCGCCTCCGGGGGCCAGGGCCCGGATGCTGAAATCGACCGATTAGATCCCGGCTCGTGGACCGGAGAAAGGACGGTAACGACCCGGTACGGGCGAATTCGGGCCATGCCCATCGACAATGAGGTGCTCTTCTGGAGGGCCATACCCTATGCCGCGCCTCCCGTAGGGGATCTCCGCTGGAAGGCTCCCCGGGACCCCGAACCGTGGCCGGGGATCATGTACAAGAAGACCGACCAGCCCCGGGCGGTCCAGTTCGGGCTCCTCAAGCGATCGATCAGCGGTGACGAGGACTGCCTATACCTGAACGTATGGCGTCCGGACACTCCCGCGAAGGACCTGCCGGTGGTGGTGTGGATCCATGGCGGGGGAAATACCACCGGAAATTTCATGGCCCTTCCCGATTACTCGGGACGGATGCTCGCACACCGGCAGGAAGTAGTGTTCGTAGGAATCAACTACCGGCTTGGTCCCTTCGGCTGGTTTCTCCAGGACGCACTGGCGGAAGAACCGGGCGGAAGCGATCTCGACCGGTCGGGTAATTTCGGGCTCCTGGACATCATGAAGGCCCTCGAATGGGTAAAGACGAATATTTCCGCCTTCGGGGGGGATCCGGCCAACGTGACCGTTTCGGGAGAATCGGCGGGGGGAATCAACATCCTATCCCTCCTGATGTCTCCGATGTCGGGGGGCCTCTTCGATAAGGCTCAGATACGAAGCGGGGGAATTATGCTCTCCGATCCCGAGGAGGGTTTCGACCGGGGAGACGAAGTCCTGCGCTTGCTCCTGGCCGAAGACGGACTCGGCGAAAAGGAGACGGAGACCTGGATCGATACGAAGTCTCCGGAGGAGATTGCCGCCTATCTGCGTTCTCAGCCGGCGAAAAGAATCTTAAG
>JBKHAJ010000201.1:0-6515 GCA_046542935.1 Spirochaetia bacterium
ATACAAGGAAAAGTGTTCTCCTGATTCAATCCCCACGATCGGGGGCACTCTCAAAAAGATAGTCTTCTCATACGAGGTGGAGCGTAGTATAAAGAGCAAGACATGAATCAGGACCAGGTCAAAGAGCGTCTCCTTCTCCTCGAACCGGATTGTGAGGAGTTTACCGTGGTCTTCAGCGGGAAAACCAGCAAGAAGGCCAACGGTTTGTACAAGCCGGAGAGCCGTGAAATTATCCTTCATAACCGCAATTTTTCGGAGGACAATTCCCTCTTTTACACCGCCGTCCATGAGTTCGCCCATCATATTCATTTCTGCACCGCCCCTGTTCCGGTTTCTTCCCGGGCGCACACCCGTGAGTTTCGAGGTATCCTCCACGGTCTCCTGCAAACCGCGGAGGCGAAGGGTATCTACAGGAATGTCTTCGAAAACGAGCCCGAGTTAGTCGAGCTGACCCGTCGGATACGCTCCGAATTTATAGAGAAAAACGGCAGGCTCATGAAGGAGCTCGGAGCGCTGTTTGTACGGGCGGAGGAGCTCTGCCGGAAGCACGGAGCCCGTTTCGACGACTATATCGAACGGGTGCTCGGAATGGAGAAATCAACCGCATCGACTCTGATCAGGGCCCACGATCTGGACATTCCCGCCGAGCTCGGATACGAAACCATGAAGATGGTCGCCAACCTCCGAAAACCCGAAGAGAGGGAGCAAGCCCTGGAGTCGCTTGCCGAGGGGAATACTCCGGATATGGTCAAATTCTTGATGTCCCCCGCGGCAGGGAAAGAGGAAGAAGATCCGGTGGAAAAACTGAACGCGGAACGACGCAGGATTCAGCGTACCATCGAATCCTTGAAGAACAGGCTCAAAACAATCGAAGAGCGCCTCCGGAAGCTTACCTGACAGAAATCAATCGTTTTCGGAAAGAGGATTTTTATTCCCGATAATTCCGATTAGGTACCGATTAATAGTATACTCGGGTATATTATATACTCTAGGATACTCACGAATTGGTATATCTATGAGGTTTACGAACAGCTTAATAGCCGGCTTAGACAGAAAACTTCTCGAACCGGACAAGAGACTTACCCTTGCGGAGAGGTTCTCGGTGCTCCTCGGGAGTATCATCGTTTATGCCGGGGCGTTTCTTGTTCTGAGTCCCCTCCTCGGAGTATCGACGAATTATTTCGTTCTTATTCCCATGTTTTTCGCTTCCGCCCTTTTCGGACTTCCCGGCGGGATACTGGCGGGAATCATGGCTCTTCCCTGCAATCTTCTTCTTTTCCGCGCTTTTGGAAACCTCGGCTATGCACCCGAGAGCCGGCTGGTTGCATGGGTCTTTGGGTTTGTGACCGGAAGTTTCTTAGGCTACTTGGGCCATTTTTTCCGGCGGCTCAAGAACGAAATTGCGGAACACCGGGAGGCCCGGGAAGAGCTGAAAAAAGCGTATAATCAGAAGCACCTTCTCCTGAAAGAATCTCATCACCGAATCAAGAACAATCTGGCCATTATCCATGGAATTATAGAGCTCAAGAGCTTCGAGACCGACGATCCCGATATGTCCGGCTTCCTCAAAAACCTGCTCGAAAGACTCAGGTCCCTAGCTATAGTCCAGAATCTTCTCTACACCATCGACAGTGTAGACGACATCGACACCTGCCGGTACATAGAGAAGCTCGTGGACAATCTCAAGCACTCTTTAGCCGGTCCCCGGAAAGAGATACGGATCGAAACCGAGATCAGCGATGTGTGCCTCGATATCGATCAGGCCCTCGCAGTAGGGCTTATTATCAACGAAGCCTTTACCAATACGGTCAAGTATGCCTTTGAGCGTACTCAAAACCCGGCAATACGAATATGTATCGAGCGATACGGAAAGAGAAGCCGGTTCATCTACCGGGACAACGGCTCGGGGATTCCCGAGGCTGTCTTGAAGGGGACACAGGATAGGATGGGTCTCCGGCTTATCCAAAGACTCGCCGGGCAGCTCTCCGGTACCGTAACCATTACCGGAGACGAAGGAACCCGGATCGAGCTGGTTTTCTAAGGCTTCCGCTTGATGGTTCCGTATTTCCGTGATAGTTTATCCGCTGAGCGAGGAAATCATGGAACAGAACCGACAGCTTGATGACAGACCGCGTGAAGAGGATACGATATCTCTCCTCGATCTCCTCGGCGTCCTCGCGAAGAGGTGGAAGCTCATCTTCTTCTCGACTCTTATAGCTGCGATACTTATAGTGCTGTATTCTCTCTATACCCTCAGGGTACCTCCCGATGCTCACCTGAACACCCTTCCCAACGTGTACAAGCCGACTGTGGAAGTCCGGCTTCAGGAAGAGAACGGTGCGGCCTCCTTCCTGAATCAGGATTCGGGACTCGGGGCCCTCATCGGGATCGGAGGACAGGGGAAATCCACCAATGTGGCCCTCGCCCAGGAGCTCCTCCTCGGCAGGACCATCGTCGACCAGATAGCCGAGGAGTTCGATTTTCGCAACAGATACGAGTTCGAAGTACCCGTGGCCCCTAAAATACGGAAGATGATCCGGGAAAAGTTTTCCACCGATTTCGACCAGGAATCGGGAATCCTCACCATCGGATATACCGACGTGGACCCCGAGTTCGCCACCCGTATAGTCAATCGGGCGGTGACCCTCCTAGAACAGCGCTTCCGGGGACTCACCATGGAAAAGGTTCTCAACAAGAAACGATTCTTAGAAGACCGCCTTTTCGAGGTCGAGACTCAACTCAAGAACGCCCAGACCGAGCTCATACAGTTCCAGATCCGCCACGGAATCGTCGAAATCATCCCCAGCGGCGACAACGACACCAACGGCGCGGTGGAGCTCGTCTTCGCTCAGTACACCAGACCCGAGCGGCGGCACACCCTAACACTCGAATACTTCGATCTCCAGAGGGACAGGGAGGTTTTAGCGGGAATATTCGAGCTCTTGATGCAGCAGTTCGAGACCGCCAAAATCGAGGAGATGGACGACACCCGTACCTTTCAGATATTGGAGCAGGCCGAGGTTCCCGAGATTAAAGACAGCCCGAGCCGCGGCAAGATCAGCATCATCGTGACCCTGACTACCTTCTTTTTGAGCATCTTCCTCGCCTTCATATTAGAGTACTTCGACCGGGTCAAACAGGATCCGGAGGAAGCCCGGAAACTCGAACAGATCAAGAATAGATTCAGAATTTCGTCCCGGAAGCGATGAATTATTTTGCCTTACAGGTAAAGACGCGAAACGAAGCAAAGTACTTGAAGCTCGCCCGAACACTGCTGACTGCGAAGGGGGTTCTTTCCGATCGGGAGGTGCGTTTTCTGTGGCCGCGGCGCAAACTGACCATTCGGCGCAGAGGAAGGCTTCATGAATCCTTAGCTCCAATTTTTCCCGGATACATATTCTTCGAGGCGGATTCCATAGCCCCCGAAGTCTATTGGACCTTGAAGAAAATCGACGGGTTCTTCCGTTTTCTGGGAAACAATCAAAACATCGAGCCCCTCGAGGGGAGGGACCGGGAGCTGCTCCTCCATTTTCTCGGTTTCGGCGAAGTTGTAGAAAAATCGGAAGTGTATTACGATACGGACAACCGTATTCGCGTAGTCGAAGGACCGATGAAGGGCATCGAGGGTAAGATCGTAAAGGTGGACAGGCGTAAACAGAGGGCCAAGGTCGAATTGAATCTCTATAAGGATTCTTTCCTTATCGATTTTGGTTTCGAGCTTATCGAAAAGGCGGAAAAATCCCCATGAGCGGCCGGACCATAATAATCGTCGGCGCCGGGTTCGCGGGTATTTCCCTGGCACGGGAAATCACAACCAAGGGAATCTTGGGCAGGGTGAGCGCCTACTTTGACGATGATCCCGAAAAAATCGGCACCGTGATAGAGGGAATTCCGGTAGCCGGTCCGATCAAGGAAGCGAAAATACTCCGCGAACGCTTTCCCGCCGACGAAGCGATCATATCGATCCCCTCCGCGGACAATAACCGGCTCGCCTGCATCTACGGGTATCTAAAAGAAGCCGGTTTCAGGAAAATCCAGATTCTGCCGAGTCTCTCCCAGATAATAGACGGAAGCGCCCACCTCATTCAGACCCGGGATATCGATCCTCAGGACCTCTTGGGGAGGACCCCGGTAGTCATCCCCTTGAAGGAGAGCCTCCGGTATCTCAAGGGAAAACGGGTCCTCATAACCGGAGCCGGAGGGAGCATCGGAAGCGAGCTATCCCGGCAGCTACTCTCGGGCGGGGCCGAACGGTTGTACCTCTTCGGCCACGGGGAAAACAGCATCTACGAGATCGAGCAGGAGCTCCGTCTCCTCCAGGAGGAAGGGGTCGGAGAGAAAGCCACGATTGTTCCGGTTGTCGGTGATCTCCAGGATGCCGAATTCATCCGATTCATCATGAACCGGCTCAAGGCCGATGTAGTGTTCCACTGCGCCGCGTATAAGCACGTCCCTATGGTCGAATCCAATCCGGTGGCGGCAATCTCGAACAACGTCTTCGGAACGAAAAATCTCATCGAGGCGACGGCGGCCTGCGGGGTAACGCGCTTCGTATTCATCTCCACCGACAAGGCGGTGGATCCGATTAGTATCTACGGTGCTTCGAAGCTCATCGCCGAGCACCTCGTGCTGAGCAGTAACGGAGGTTCCACCTCGTTCATGGTTGTCAGGTTCGGAAATGTTCTGGGCTCCCGGGGAAGCATCGTACCCCTCTTCCGTAAGCAGATAATGAAGGGGGGGCCGGTCACCCTGACCCATCCCGAGGCGAGTAGATTCTTTATGACGATCCCCGAAGCGGCATCGTTGGTGCTCAAGACCGGAGGCGTGGGAAAGGGAAACAGTCTCTACATCCTCGATATGCAGGAGCCCATCCGGATCAGGGATGTCGCCGAACAGATGATCCGCTTCTACGGATACTCCCCCGGTCACGAAGTTCCTATACGCTACATCGGCCTGCGTCCCGGTGAAAAAGTCCACGAAAAACTGTGGAAGGGCCGGCAGCAGCCGGTAGCAACCGAGCACAACAGAATTTTAGAGATGCCCGAAGTTGGAATCGAGTCCGATTCTTTGAACGCTCTCATCGAGGAGCTGAAACCGGTGTGTTTCTTTTCCAAGGCCCAGCCGGAGTGCTACCGAAACAGGAAAATCCTTCGAGATCGTCTTCGCCGCTATATTCCCACTTTGGAGCTCCCCGAGAATGAGCCGGAATACTGAGTTTATACCCTTTCATCGGCCGTGCCTTGGCGTCGAGGAAGAGTCCGCCGTCCTCGAGGTACTCCGCAGCGGTTGGCTGAGCACCGCGAAAAAGACGGCGGATTTCGAGAACAAGTTCGCCGGGTTTCTAGGGGCAAAGAACGCCCTGGCGGTCAATTCCGCCACATCGGGTCTTCATCTGGCCCTCGAAGCTCTCCGAATTCCACCGGGAAGCTTCGTGGCGGTCCCGGCCTTCACCTTTACCGCCACCGGTGAGGTGTGCAGATACGTCGGCGCCCACCCTCTCATGGTAGATATCCGGGAGGACACGCTCAATATCAATCCCGACCGTCTCGAAGAAGCTGTGCGCGAAAGGGCCCCATCCGGAAACCGGGTGTCGGGAATCATCCCCGTCCATGTTGCCGGCCTGTGCTGCGACATGGAAGCCCTGGGCGACCTTGCCGGAAGCTACCGGATTCCCATCGTCGAAGACGCTGCTCACGCTTTTCCGGTAAAGACCCATGCCGGGTGGGTCGGATGCATGGGGACAATGGGGGTGTTCTCCTTCTATGCGACGAAACCGATAACCACCGGCGAGGGGGGTATGATCGTTACCGCAGACGACGAGCTTGCCGAACGCATGAGAATTATGAGGCTCCACGGAATCGACCGGGCCGTCTGGGACCGGTACCGGTCCCGCGGCGCCGCCTGGGAGTACGACGTGGTCGCCCCGGGATACAAGTACAATATGTCGGACATTTCCGCCGCGATCGGAATCGAACAGCTCAAAAAGGCGAAAGCCTTCAGGGAAGAGAGGAAACGGATAGCCCGGATGTATCTTCGAGGCTTCGAGGGGATCGACTTTCTCCGACCACCGGCGGACGCGGAAAACCACGCATGGCATCTCTTTATCCTTCGCATCCGTCCGGAGAGGCTCACCATAACCCGGAATGAATACATCGACCAATTAAACGAAAAAGGTATCGGCGTTTCAGTCCATTTCAAACCTCTTCATCTTATGTCATACTATAAGAAAGAGTACTGCTTGAGTCCTCAGGACTTTCCTGCGGCGTATAGGGCCTTCGAAACCTGCATAAGCCTTCCGCTGTACCCCGGATTGTCCGACGAGCAGATTTTGTACATCGTGCGGACGGTAATCGATATAGGAAAAAACCGGTACCGCATATAAGAACCGGAGCGATGGACACGAACGGATATTTTAAAAATCTCGACGAATGCTACTCCGATAATATGCTCTATGGAGCTTTTCTCCCCTCGCCGGTAGCAAACGCCCGGATAAGCTCGATAAAGATGCCCGCGGA
>JBKHAJ010000008.1:0-30170 GCA_046542935.1 Spirochaetia bacterium
GCTCTCCTTGAGAGCGCCGCCGATCTCTTTGAGGCTCAGCTTCTTTCCCCCTCCCCTCCCCTTTACGAGGCGGAGAAAGGCCTTCAGATTGTCATCAGTCACGGAAATGTCGATTTCAGCGTCGGCATGGAGACTCAGGCTGGCTCCCTCAAGGGTTTTTCCCTCTTCCACGGCCTCCGCTAAGAGGGCCCGAATCTCCTCGGGAGATTCCAGATACTCGGTATTATACCCCAACTCCTCCGCCCTCAGAGCAATATCCCCGGCGGTGGGTAGCTCGGCGGCCCGGTTACCAGGAGTAAAATCTATTAAACAATCCGCGTTATCCGGAGAGAGATTCAAGTCCCAGGTGTGATCTTCGAAAGGAATGACCTCGGCCCAATTACTTCCCCGGCGCAAGAAACCGGTTTTCTTTGCCACCGCCTCGGTGTGACGTTTCTCCACTCCGATGCCCGGGTAGAGCCCGGTTTTCGGTTCTTCCTCGACAAGGAGAGGAGCGCCGAAGACGTCTTTCCCCATTTTCCCCGGCTTTGCGGGAGTCAGGGCGGCTATCTTGTCCCCCATCTCGACCCAGGCGACGGATGTGATTTTCGGATCGATAGGAGCCGGCTCTGTGATCTCTTTCTTATCGACAACGGTAACAATTTCGTTCTTGGGTTGTCCAAGGGGAAGCTTCCCCGGTTTTTCCCGCTTCTCCTTGCGTGCGGTTTTCTCGACCCGAGTAAGGACAATCTGAGGGGGACCGGCAATCTCCATAACGGCATGCGCCTCGGCCTGCCTCTTTTCGGGGACCGATAGCTCCTCCCACTCGACTATCTCGTCCTGGGGATTCTGCGGAGGAATGCCCTTGGCAACGGTAATCATCCGTTCCTCGAGAAGAGAATCCAGGGCTTTTGTATCGATTATCTCCTTGGGTATTCCCTTTTTCTCCAGGAGAGTGAGGATCCTTTTTCGGTCCCACACCTCTCCCTTTTCGTCGGGAACAAACCGGAGAAAAGCCTCCATATTGTCTTCTTTTATGCTGAGGTTGATGGTTCCTCTTAAGCCCGCGTCTTCCATATTCGCATTGATTACCGTTGTGCCGATCTATCCGGAAAATCCGGCTTCGATCGCTTTGACAATTTTCTTCTTGAGAAAGTTGTTTTCTTTCCTGAGTTGGTTTATCTCGTACTGCTGGGTTTTTATTGTTTCTACCAAATCTCCTTCGGTCAGCGTTCCGCTGTGAAGGAGATCCTCCATGTACCTCATCTTGGTCTCGAAATCAATCTCCGCCTCCATGTCCGCCTCGTGATAGGAATCCTCGATAGTCTCGAAATCCATGGGACCGGTCCATTCGGCCTCGTCCTGTAACAGCTTGTCCGCCAAGCGGTAAATTGCCTGGGAGAGTACCGAATCCGGCTTGTAGATAACGATAGGGAGCTTCGACTTGAGAGCTATGTCCTGAAGCTCATCCCGGTAGATAATCCCTAGATGCTCCATATCGATATCCAGGTACTCCTTGCAGGATCTTCTCAGTTTTTTCGCCTTCCCCGCGTCCTTGGGGTCCTCGATCATGTTCAGGACGAGCCGGGGTTGAAAATGGGCCGCCCTCTCTTTGAACTCCCTGAAGCTCTCGGGGTCCCGTTCGCTCACGGCCCGGATGAGCTTGGGAACGTATAACTGCTGAAAGGTGGTACCGGTTTTTAAGAGTGAGTCGATATAAATTTTTGCCCGGCTTCCCTTCTTGAAAGTCGTATCCATGAGCCGAAATATCACGTTCTTGAGGAACAGGTAAGCGTTGAGGTTCGCCGTAGGTGTGGGAGCGGTAATCACGATCCCCTTGCCCGAGGTCAGAAAAAAATCAACGGTATTGAAGTTGGTCCCCGCGCCCAAGTCAATGATAAGATAATCCGCATCCACCGAAAGCAGCCGCCGGATGAGCTTTTTCTTCTGGGAGCTCTTCAGATTCGCGGTACCGGGTATTTCGGCATCTCCCGGGATGAACATCAGGTTCTCCCATTCGGTATTGATGAGGATATCTTCGAAGGCGACGTCGCTGTTGTTGAGGAAATTTCCGATCCCCCGGGTAATTCCGGTCTGCCCCAAGATCAGATGAAGATTGGAGCCCCCGAGATCCGCATCGGCCAGGACGACCCGCCTGCCGGACTGCGCGAGGACGATTGCCAGGTTCGCGGCCAAGAGAGACTTACCTACACCCCCTTTTCCGCTCGCTACAGGAAGTATCTGCATTTCCTATTCCTCAATCTATTCCTCAATGCGTGTTTCGTGCCACTCGGGAAGATCGTCAGTCGAAGCCGAGTCTGTGTGAGCATCTGGGCCGCCGGACGGCTTCACATGCACCCTATATGATACTAGAAAGATAAAGAAAATCAAATCGAGGACGATTACACCCAGAAGAATGTACAAGAGGGCTCCCGGAACCGCGCCGGTAATCCCTGAGGTAAGAATACCCACGCTGTTGAAGACGATCAGGAGAAGGGGTAGGAGACCCAAGGCCTTACCGAAGGCAATAAGCTTCGTAAAAATGCCGTACCGCCCGGGATACATCCCCGCGAGAAAGCTTCCCCCGCTTAAGACCAGCGCGGGAGAGCCGATGAGGAGAAGGTACAGCATGGTAAACATATCAAAGCCCGGATTGACTACAGCTACGGAAAGGACCAGAAGGAGTACGAACCGGAGCAGTTCGTAAAAGGCCCCAATGAAAAGTATACTTACCCTTTTACTCATCTCAGGGCGGAGTGTACGTCCAGTTCCCGGAACCAGTCAACCCCGGCGCCTCTTTGCGTCTCCTTGACAAAGGGACCCTTTCAACTAGAATGAAGGAAAAGCGGAGTTTTTACATGAAAAACACGAGAAGACTCACATGGATATTCCTGTCGGTAAGCTTTACCGTGATTATCGGCCTCCTCATACTCGTACCCTCGGTGTTCGCCCAATCCAACGATGCCGAGTTAAAACGGTACATATCGTTGTTCGAACAGGTCTTTCGCTTCGTCCACGATAATTACGTCGATGAGGTGGATCCTGAGACCCTTTTTCACGGGGCCATGGACGGACTCTTCGAAAGCTTAGACGATCCCCATTCCTCCTACCTCGTGCCCAACGAGATGCAGGACCTGACCGATACCACCTCCGGGCAATTCGGAGGTGTCGGCCTGTACATCACCAAATCATCCCGTCAGATCGGCGTGGAAGGAGAGGTTCCCGAGGACTATTCACCCTACGTCCGGGTAGTGGCTCCCATCGAAGAGACCCCCGCGGCACGGGCGGGTATACATGCGGGAGATTTCATCATCGCCATCGAAGGGGAAACTACCGAGGACCTCGACATCGATGCCGTCGTCGATAGACTCCGGGGTGTTCCCGGTTCTACGGTGACCGTCACAATCCTTCGAAACAAAAACATCGAGTTCGACGTAACTATAGAGCGAGCCGTTATCGAAACACCCACGACCCGGCATGCCATGATCCCCGGCGGAATCGGCTACTTGAGAATTATTCAATTTACCCCGTTGACGACGGAAAAAGTCAAAGAAGCAATCGAGGAATTCCAGGAAAACAATTACCGGGGACTCATAATCGACGTGCGCAACAATCCCGGAGGACTCTTGTCGTCGGTAGTAGACGTCGCCGACATCTTCCTTCCCGGCGGAATGATTGTATCCACGAAATCACGCATTCCCTCGGAAAACGAGGTCTTTACCGCGGACCAGGACATCGATGTTCCCTTGAGCAAGCCCATAGTACTCCTCATCGATCAAGGGTCCGCCTCCGCCTCGGAAATTATAGCCGGCGCCTTCAAGGACCGGGAACGGGCGCTTTTGTTAGGTGAAAAAACCTTCGGAAAGGGATCGGTCCAGCAGGTAAAGTACGTCGGAGAAGGAGGATTCAAGCTGACCATGTCCCGTTACTACACCCCGGCAGGCACCAACATCGATCGGATCGGAATCGAGCCGGACCGGGTCATCAAGGAACCGGAGTTGACCGAAGAGGAACAGGAAGCGTACCGGCGCATCATAGAGAACCGATGGATCGAAGACTTCGTGGACGGAAGGAAGTCGATCAGCTCCCGGGAAATCAATACATTTATCGACGAGCTCCAGGAAGAACGGGGGATTATCCTCGGAGACCGGATTCTCGGACGGCTCATCCGGAACGAAATCAACCGGCGAATCGATTCCCCCCCGGTCTACGATCTCAAATACGACCTTGCCCTTCAGGAAGCGGTAGAGCTCCTGCGGGAAGGAAAAGTCGCGGGAGGAAAGAGATGACCTTCGAGCAGATCAGAGTCAAGACGAACGAAAAAACCGGCCTGTACGACATCACCTCGCAGGTCAAAAAAATTGTCGCATCCTCGGGCACCGAAAACGGCATGTGCCTTGTGTATTGCCCCCACACCACGGCGGGTATCACCATCAACGAGGCTGCCGATCCGAGCGTGCAGGAGGACATCCTCAAGGAGCTCAATAAGGTGATCCCCTTCAGCGACGGGTATTCCCACATGGAGGGCAACTCCGCGGCGCACATCAAATCGAGCTTAGTCGGCTGCAGCGAGACCGTACCCATTCACAACGGTAAGCTCGTTTTAGGTACTTGGCAGGGGTTTTACTTCTGTGAGTTCGACGGCCCGAGAAGTCGGTCAGTATATATAAGTGTTAGTGAGTAGGAAATGCCCCAAAGCTTGGGGTTGTGGTTCAAGACTAAGGTGAATTAGTGCTTATGGGGCAAGGAATAAATGAATTCTGCATCACGGAAAGCCCTATATAACAGATTAAACCGGTTAATTAATTGAATAATTACGAAATAGCCGGGAAAAACACCAAGGTTTGGGGCATTAAACTTTACTTCACAAAATAATGAAACAATACCTATTAAAATCGGAGCCACTGGCGGGGAAAGTCGAAGTCACAGGAAAAGATTTCCATTACCTTATCCGGGTACGTCGACTAAAACTTGGATGCTCAATTCCGGGATTTTCACCCCAGGGAAATCGGTACATATTAACTCTCGATAAAATTGGTTCTGATTCATGTACCTTTTTAGCACTTCCCGGTTACCCCCGAAATCCATCCGAAGACTCGAACCTCATTCCTAAACCCGGTGAGGTCATTTCCATTAATCAAGATTGTTCACCACCTTTGAACATTACACTCTATCAAGGCCTTCCAAAGGGATCAAAAATGGACAAGATCGTGAGGATGGCGATTGAAAGCGGAGCCTCACGAATAGTCCCCTTGAAGTCTAGGCACTGTATAGTCAAACTCGAGGGAAAAGCCATTGAGCCCAAGATACAGCGATGGAGAAAGATCGCAACTGAAGCGGCGCAACAGTCGGGAGCTCTTTGTTCACCACAAATTGAACCTCCCCTGGATATCTCAAGCATCCCGACCGTCCGAAACAATAGTAGCGATAGTATTGGTTTATTATTTCACGAAAAACCTCTTGAAAACTCCAGCCTACACAGGTATCTTTCAGGTCAATTCAATAATATAGCACTGATTATCGGCCCGGAGGGCGGATTTGCCGGCGAAGAAATTGATCAGATGATACAGAAAGGCTATCATCCTATCTATCTTGGAAAAAGAGTATTGAGAACCGAAACCGCAGGCACCTATGTGCTCGGGGCTATACAGACAATCATGCTCGAGAGGGGAACGTGGAAACCAGTTTTATAAAAGTAAAGGGAAGAAAAAGGACTACTGTCCTCGATATTCCGGTAGATATTTTCAGCGAAGATGATCTCGATACTATTATTCAATCCATGCTCGAAAACGGAAAAACAAATCAAATAGTCTTTCTCTCTACTTCGGGCATCCTAAGAGCAAGACGAAATCATGATTTCGGCCAATGCATTCGAAACGCTTCATTGATCGTCCCCATCTCCAATGGGATCGTACGGGGAGCGAAATTTCTTAAGCATGCGGATCCAAACCGCTTTATCCCCTTCGATTTCGTTATTCGACTGCTTGGAGTCCTCGAAGACCAAAAGGGATCCCTCTTCCTGCTTGGACATAGACAGCAACAACTTCAGACTGTAGAGTCAAACCTCAAAGCATCTTTTCCGGGACTTCGTATTGTCGGTAGATACGTGGGATTTTTTCCTCGGGAGGCACAAGATAACATCATAACCGCAATCAAAAAAGCCGCCCCCTCACTGCTCCTAGTGGGGAAGGGGCCAAAAGGACGTAATCTTTGGCTTTTTGAAAAGAAAAAAGAGTTTAACCCCGGTATTACTCTTTGGTGCGGAGATTGTTTTGATATTATATCGGGCAAAAAACCGCGTCCCTCACGCGCTCTCTGGAATCGTGGGTTAGAGTTTCTGCCTCTTCTCGTTAGACGACCTTGGAGATTATTTAGGATAGTTTTGTATTGGTACTATTGGATCCTGATAATCTTGTATAGAATAGGAAAAAGGTAGAAACGGCCCCAAAAATTGGAGTTTTTGGCGCTAGACTTGATAAAGTTTGAGGTATTCGTATAGCTCTTTTAAACGGTTACGGCTTCGTTCCGTAAAAAGTCGTCCCACAACACTCCTTAGGGATGGGAATAACAAGAAAATAGCCAATAGATCGGTTACAAAACCAATGGATAAGAACAGAAGAGCGCAAACGAAGGACCCGGCAAACATCGCGAACTCTTTTTCCGGATATTGCCCCTCCGTCACTTTTGCCATAACCGCTGATCCAGCGGTTTTTAATTCCTGATAGCATATAAAAAAACCGAGAAAACTTATACTTCCTGCAAGTGCCGGAATGAAAAACGATCCCATACGACCCGCTAGGTAGATGAGAAGAACTACTTCGCCCAGCGGTATCAAACTAAAAAGAAGACCCCACAGCAGAAGCTTGAGAATGAGAGCCCTATCGAAAATTTGAACAAGAGCCTTATTGCTGAACATAATAAATTCAACTTATCACAATGATGGCATTTAGTTAATGCCCCAAAGAATGGTGTTTTCCGCCCGAGCCGCGAGGATCTCGAGGCCGGGCGAAAGTCCTTTCTTTCTCTCACGCGGCGATGTATTTAGGTACATATCTCGCGCTTCCCTTTCCCCACAAGGGGGTCTCGAGCTCCTTGAGCCATACCCTCTTTAAAGCGGGCTCCACCGGCTCGAGAGACAAAAACCTCCTTACACTCATTACTCCCTTGACCGCGCCGTGAATATCCCGCCGGGTGAGTCCGGCGCGCTCCGCGTGACGGAAGTACTTCCCGTAACCATTGACCCGAAAGGGCTTCCTGTAGTTGTGGTACCATAAATAGACCGCAGTCCGGCTCATGCATTCCGAGACGTTCCTTCCGAAGCAGACCGTCTCCCGGACGTGCTCACAGAGATCCTTCCGGATCTGCCGATCCAGATAGTTCACCGCGAAGAGCGGATTCCCGCCCGTCCTTTTCTCCTTGGAGTTCGTCCAGGTATGAAACCACCTTCCCTCACGAATGAGCTCCTCCGCGTCGCTTCCCCGGTGAATCGCCCGGAAGTAGTCGGGTTTTTCATCGGTATGGAGCACTAAGTAATCGAGAAGACCCCTTTTCCATAGGGCGACAGCAGCATCTACGAGTTCTCGAAATCCCTTTTGGACTCCCTTTTTATCGGCTCTGTACCGTTTTTCGAGATTCTTCCGCTGCTCTTTCTGTTCTTCGGTCATCCGCCCCTTCCTCCGCATGGTAACGTAGTTAGTAAAGTAGATATACTGAGAATCGCATCCGGCAAGGAGATGGATCGTGCAGGGAAAGAACTGACTTACCGTGAAACTCTCGAAGCCGTCTGCCGCGAGGTCTTCCCAGAGTTTAACCTTGTCGATGAGCCTTCCGTGGGAAGCAATGCACTGCCGCGCTAACCTGTCGATTCTGTTCTGAATGGTTTCTGTGGTGGCATGGAGCTCCCGGGACATATCCCGAATGCTCCCCGTGGAAATGATTTGATTCAAAATCCTTTTGTACGGGATCTTCCGCTTAGCGTAGTAATCGATACTGAAAGTCTGATCGGAAAAGCCCTTATCGCAGTGAAGGCACTTGTACCGCTGCACCACGCCGAATGTATCCGTCGAATAGAATCCGTTCTTCCGATACCACCTTTCCCCGGAGGTGAGGAAATCGAGATTGTGAAAATCGCACTCAGGATTTGGACAAAACTGAGGAATTGGCATTTTTCGCCTCCTGTACGAGAAGGTTGAGTCATTAATTCTATACAGGAGAAATACCTATGGTGCTTCAAACACCATTTTTTGGGGCATTAACAAAAAAAAACCTTGATTTTAGAAGCAAGTTAAATTATAATCTGTCGTAATGTGATCGAGATTGTCCTTATCGATGAAGATCGCGAACTTCACGAATTCCTAAAGCTTGTATTCCCTAAAGAAATTAAACTGTACTCAGCTTACTGCGGAAGAGAAGGGGTTGAAAAATGTAGTGAGTACTTCCCCGATCTAGTTCTGCTCGAGATCGACCTTCACGATTGCGACGGCTTCGACGTTCTTACTTCGATAAAATCGACAACAAATTCGCCCGCGGTGATTGTATATTCTACGAGATCAACACCTCCGTACGTGGTAAAAGCTATGAAGCTCGGAGCGAGCGACTTCCTTCACAAGCCTCAGTCGATGTATGAGCTAAAGAATTCTCTTTTTCAAGCCGTTACCTCGCGCAGCATCATGTACGACAAGATTGATGAAGCGGTAGATATCCCGGAGCTGCGGCCTTTTATCGGGAGAAGCAAGCTCATTCAGAAGGTCAAGTACTCTATTCTCAAATACGCAAAAGCGGACAGTGCTCTCCTGATTACGGGTGAGAGCGGTACAGGAAAGGACGTTGTTGCGGAATTGGTACATTCCCTTTCGAAGCGGAAGAACGGGCCCTATCTCGCTTTGAACTGCGGCGCTATCCCCGGTACGATCTTGGAATCCGAGCTTTTCGGATCCAATCGCGGAGCCTTTACCGATGCGGTCAATAAGCCGGGAAGTTTCGAGCTGGCCAACGGGGGCACCCTTTTTCTCGATGAGATCGGAGAGATGGAAATTCATTCTCAGGTAAAGCTTTTGCGTGTCATCGAAAAAAAACAGGTCGTTCACGTAGGCGGGATAAGAAGCATCCCCGTGGATGTCCGTATCATTGCGGCGACCAATTCAATTCTGGAGCAGTCTCTCAAGAACGGGACGTTTCGGGAAGATCTCTATTATCGCATCAACACCCTGACCATTCATATTCCTCCCCTTCGTGAGAGAAAGGAGGATATTCCCCTTTTAGTCGATCATTTTTTATCGAAGAATGATACGACCTATTACATATCGCCCCTCGCCATGGAAAAGCTCCTCGACCACAAATGGCCCGGGAATGTTCGCGAGCTTAAGAATGTTTTGGAACGGAGTACTCTTCTCTCGGACGACAATACAATCATACCCGATCATATTCAATTCAATCGATCTTTCTGACGTAATAAGTTTCGAGAATCGCCGTATTTCCGCCTAACAGTATTTCTTTGGATCCTATGATTTTACCAACCACGAGAATTCTCGAATTGGTTTCGATGAGATTATCGGGCTGTTCTTCCCGCCGCCGCCTGCGGGCCGGAATTCTCTCGGCATACTCCTCTCCCGCAAGCCGGAGCACGCAGGAATACATCTCCACCTCTTCTGTTCCGTGCCATTTACCATTGACTATAATCAGTTCCGCTAAGAAGGTTTCCGGGTTTTCATCGAGGACTTGGATACTCGAGACGGCCCCGTCTAAGATTATGATCTTATCGGTCAAAATTTCGTCTTGCCCGTCATTCCGGGAGTAGTATTCCTGAATATCTTCCATGGTCACGGAAAAATCGACGATTTCGGAGAAAGCGGAGTCGAACCCCTCCTGTGCGGAAAGAGATATCGAAAATGCGCCGAGAATTATCAATATATGAAAAAAAAAATGTTTTTTTCATACCGATTCCTTTGAAAGCGGGATATACTTATTGTATGATTAAAGATACCCTGAGGTCAAGCTTGTACGAATGGACAAAAATAACTATACTATTTGACAAAGGGGCTATTGACTTATAATATGAAATAGATAAAGTAAATGATAACCAGAAACCAGATCTATCAGAGGCACCATGAATAACAACGATATTGTTCCAGGATTTGACGAGGAAAAAGACGACAGCCTAAAAATCCGCCTGCAGAAAGTGGACAATATTGAAGGCTGCTTAGTTCTCTATCTGACCGGATACATTGATACCTATAACTCTAACTTCTTCCAAAAACGGGTCACAAAGGCGATCGAGGCAAATTATATCAGGCTCATTTTTAACTGCAGCGGGCTCAATTACGTATCCAGTACGGGTATCGGGAGCTTTACAGCTTTTCTGAAGGCTGTGAAACCCCGCGGCGGCGACCTGGTTTTAATGGAGATACAGCCCAAAGTCTACGAGGTATTCCAGCTCCTTGGATTTTCACAGTTTTTCAATATCAAGGACAGCCTCGAAGAAGCCATCGACTTCTTCGTCAAGGGCGGACAAACGGGAAGCACCAATGTTTTCCCCAAGATTTTCAAATGTCCCATATGCTCCAAAAAGCTGAAAGCAACCAAGGCAGGCAGGTTCAGGTGCTCCGAGTGCAAGACCATTCTTGCAATAGACAATTCCGGCCAAGTCTTTCTTGGCTAACCGACTCACCCTCGAGTGTATCGGTTTAACACCCCTTCAAGAACAACGACTTCTCTCATACACGCCCCTCACCGATAAGGTCGCCCTCGATTTTTCAGAAAGTCCGTGTTTCAAAACCGGACATATCGTATATCTCGTCTCGTCCGAGCTCATCCCCGACTTTGTCTCCGCATTCGATCGAATGGGGAATTCAATTCATTTTCTCGTAACAGGCTCAGTGCACCACCTCGCGGCGGCCTTTGCCGCCGGATGCGACGATTTCCTCAAAGAACCGTGGGATCCGGTGGAGCTCCTGCTTCGGCTCAACCGTTCCATGAATTGGGAGTCCTTTCTGCCCCTTCCCCAGACTTTTCATCTGACCGAGACTTCATTGGAATGGGCGGGTAAACAGGTTCCCCTCTCCTTCCAAGAGTACGTTGTTTTCAAGATGCTGGTGACAAATATGGGTCACACAGTGACCCGTGAAGCCCTCTTCGCAACCCTCTGGGGTCATCCGGGCGGCTCTTCGCGAACGGTGGATATGCACGTTTCTTCCATCAGAAAAAAGCTCTGTTTCTTGACGGGAGTATCCGGGATGGCCTTGGTCCATACCGTCCATCGAAAAGGTTATAAGGCCGATTTTACATACTGGCAAAAAAAAGTGGATAGGTTGTGGATAACCCCTTGATGAGGATAAAGGCCGAATCCTTAATATCTAGTACTGATAGAGTAGGGCCGAAAAAATTATAATATAATTGATTATCTTTTATAAATACAGATATTGTAAGAGTTTATCTATTTATGGTGTAAATTTTCCAGTCAGATAACCCATTTGGGTTACCGTCTTCCGCCTCGAGTGATCCGCCGAAAAATTGTATGATCTGTGGACAACTTGTGGTTCGGGGAGTGGATTATAGGGTCTCCACCCTTTTCCGAACTGAAGAGGTCACAAAATGGTAAAACTTGTAAAATGACGAAAGCCATGGTAGATTTGTTCCAGTGAAAGAGACCGTCGGAACCATTCTCGTGTTCTTTCTCGCGCTAACAGCCGTGTTCTGCGGTCTGCTGCTGCTGTATTTCCTTCCCCTCTATGGAGATTTCTTTGTTCCGGGCCTCGGAGCTCCCGCGGTAGGAATCTACCTGCGAGGATACATCCCCGAAGTTCTGATCCTTACGACGATAATCTGCCTCTTCCTCCTCTTCGGTAGACTGAAACGAAAACCGGGGAAACCTTTTTTTTCATACACCCTTATTCTCGCGGGATCCTTTATAATCGGTGTCGCCGCTCTCGACTTCGAGCTTATCGATTACGCGGAACCGGAGAACCCCCTGCTCTCCGAATCGATGCATCCGCTCACTGGAGGAGATCAGCTCTACGCACACGCCGTGGACGGAGTACGAATCGAAACTGTGGTGCTCTCAGGGCGAAATACTCTCGGGGAGCGGCGCTTCCAAGCTTTCGATTCGGGAGAAGTGGATATGCGTCGACGGGTACTCGAAATTTCCGAAAAAGGGATCACGGTACCCATCGAGCCCCCGAATCCCTTTTTTTCGAGGATGTTTGCCCGGAACCGCAGCTTCGCCTGGTTACTCGGGCCCATAGGTTCGTTTCTCGGAGCGGCGACGGGAGACTCCTCCTCCGGAACTTTTACCCGGCTGAGACGGTGGAGTGGAACCGAATACCGGTATTTCCTTATCGCTTCAGCTTTCATTTTGATCCTTACTTCTCACTGGCTCATTCGCCGTAACGACTGGCCCCTAGGAAACGCGGTTATCACCGTGCTGCTGTTCTGCGGATTTTTTCTTCTCTTCGCTCTCATGAGGTCACAGCTCCTTAAGGATTTCCTGTTCCTTGTCGCGGGAAGGCGGATAACGGAGCGGATAGAATCCTTTCTCCCACTTCTGGGAATGTGGTATTTCAGCCTTGTATTTCTTCTATCCCGGGGAAAGGCTTATTTCTCATCACGCAGGATCCAAAGAAGCCTATGAAATCCCCATCAAGTCCAACGCCTTCCGGCAAACGGCTCCTCTCGATAACCCTCTTAGCTGTCTTCATTGCCTTTGTCGTCTTTCTGTTTCACGCTCTGTTCACCTTCCCCCGGGGCGATATATTTGCTCTCTATACCGGTAAATGGGTTATTGCCCTTGCAGCACTCAGACTCCTCAGATTCCTGATGCCGGTACTTTGTTCGGCATATATGGTCGCGCTTTCATTAAAACCCGGCTATATCATCCCGAAAGAGAGGGAGAGGAGCATCGGGAAAATCCTCCTCTTCTTCATTGTTATTACCTTCTTCGCGACTTTCTTCAACGAGATTTCGACACCCCTCCTCAACCGGCGTATATCCTCCATGCGGACGGCAACCGAGACCGCATTGGAGTTCAAAGAGAAGGGTATTGAAGAGTACGAGCGGGAAAACTATCCCGAAGCGCTCACGTACTTGAATCTTTACTCTTCCATGAATCCCCCGGATACATCCATACAGCCACTCCTCGACACGACCCAATCAAAGGCGCAGCGTCAGCTCACCGCAGTTAGGGAGGAGGAACCCCGGACGCGTCCGGATGTACGCCGGGTAACCGGTATGACCGCCGAAGAGCTTACCGAATTGGCCGAGGATTATCTCGAACGTGAGGATTATCGGTCCGCGTACTACTACAGCGGCATTGCCGAGCAGTTGGGATACGGTGATGCCGCACGCATAAAAAATTTCGCCGCCGGCAAACTTGCGGACACTGAACCGGAAAAGGAGATCCGTGAAATCTGGAGTCTCTACGAACGGGAACAGGAGGGGCGATCCCTCCTCGAATTCGAGCGGTACATCGAGGCCTACTATCACTTCTTGAATCTGTCCATACGCTATCCTTCCGATCCGGACATCCAAAAATATCTCGCGGAAAGCGGGGAACGAGTCCGGGAAGTCGCCTTTTTCTACGAAGATATCGAGACATATCTGCTTCACCCGGGAACGCGGGATCTCATACTCTTGAACCGGAGGACCGGCGAGTACATCGAATTCATCTCCATCGGTACTTTTTTCCGGGATACTAAGACTTACTTCTTCGAAAACGTCGAGGTCTTGAGAATTGCAACTTCCGGCGGTAACAAAGGAGATGTTCTCATTCACTTCTCCGCCCCCTACGGAAAATTTCAAAACGGATCGATCAACCTCACCTGCATAAGCCGAAGTGACCCTCAAGTCCGGTTCCTTCCCCGGCATCTGTCCGATTCCCCCGGAGGTCCCCTGGACAATGCGGTCCCCTTAGGGGTGCCTCTCGAAAGGGTGCTCGGCTTTACCGCAAACCCATACTCCTTCGAGGAAACCGGGCTCTTCGAGCTTATCGATTTTATCGATCTCTTTCCGGCCCATGGACTGCGCAACGAACCTGTCATGAGCGAGCTCTTGAGCAGGGCTATGTACCCCTTCTCGTTTTTGATTATGGTACTCCTTTTCTCATCCACGGGACTCCACTGGAAAAGGCGGGGATACACCGTTTCCTTTCTATCGTACCTCATAATCCCTATGATCCCCGTCGTTATCTTTTTTCTCATCCAAGGATTTCTCTCCATCGAGAAGAGCCTCCTCGATTTTATCGTGCTCAAGGTAGGAATTCTTGCCGCCTCATTCGTATTCTTAGCACTCCAGGGAATCCTTACTTTCTTCGCGGTGGCGGTCTTTATACGAAAGGTACTTAAGGAGCGATGATATTTTTCGGGAAAATAGCCGGGGGAATCGGGGGATATTTCCTCTTAGGATGGCCGGGGATCATCTTCGGTCTCATCGCGGGGCACATGCTCGACGAGCTCATCGACAGCCGGCTCCTCCTAAAAAAGGCGGAAACCTTCTTCAAAGATCCTGAAAACAGTTCCTTTCCCGGAAGATATCTCCACCTCGTCTCATCCGCGGGGACACTCGGCGCCTTTATCGACGGACCCCTCTCTCTCGAAGGCATCCATGGGGAAATTCGGGGTTCCTTTCTTACCTCTATGCTGAATCTCCGGTTCAGGGAGCTCCAGATACTCAAGAATTTGCTGGGGGTTTACTTTACCCTCCCGTCCGGAGAAAAGGAAACCTGCTTCTCTCCCTTTGCACGGATCCTCCGCTTCCAGGGCTCCTACGAAACCCGCTACTCGGTGTGCGGAGTGCTCTTTACCCTCACGGGTCTCTCATCCCCGAAGATACCGCCGGATGCGGCACAAGCCCTCGAAACCCTGGCATCGGACCTCGAGATAAAACGAGCACATTTCCAGGAGCTCAGGTTCACATATATGCCTGAGATCCGTAAGGAATACGAGATTTTAGGGGTTCCCCCCGGAACCGATATACGGGGGATCAAAAAGGCCTATCGCAGGCTCGTCATGGAATACCATCCCGACGCCCACACGAAAGCGGACGAAGAGGAGACACGGCGTCTGGAACATGAGTTTACCAGAATCCAGGAGGCCTATTCCCATCTCCTGCGGTCGGAGAAGCCGTTTACCCCGGATTGAGACTCAAGAGTCTTTTTCGGGATCCTTATCCCTCTTGATCCGTGCCCCGAGTTTCATGAGCCGGGGGATCAAGTTCTCATATCCTCGCTCGATCTGATAGACGTTGCGAATGATACTCGTTCCCTCGGCACAGAGGGCCGCTATGACCATTGCCATACCGGCGCGGACATCGGGACTAACCAGATCGGATCCGGACAGCCTGCACGGCCCGCTGACCACCGCCCGGTGGGGATCGCAGAGGATGATTCTCGCGCCCATACCGATCAGTTTGTCTACGAAGAACATCCTCGATTCGAACATCTTCTCGTGAATGAGAACCGTCCCCTCCACTTGTGTCGCCACAACGGTCATTATGCTCACCAGATCGGGGGGAAAGCCGGGCCACGGGGCATCATCGATCTTGGGAATCATCCCGCCCATGTCGGGAACTACGCGCAGATCCTGTCCCGCGGGGACCTTGATGACCGTTCCGTCGGTTTCCCAATGGATTCCGAGCTTGTTGAAGGCAATTTTTGTCATCCTCAGGTCTTTAGGACCGGCATTCTCGATCTCCACCTCGCCCCGGGTAACCGCGGCAAGCCCGATGAGCGAACCCACCTCCATGAAATCACAGCCGATGGACACATCGCATCCACCGAGCTTTTCGACTCCCTCGATGTAGAGGATGTTCGATCCTATCCCGGTAATCTTCGCCCCCATGCAGCAGAGCATGCGGCACAGGTCCTGGACATGGGGCTCGGATGCGGCGTTTTGGATGATTGTCTTGCCCGAGGCCATCACGGCGGCCATGACCGCGTTCTCGGTGGCGGTTACCGACGCCTCGTCGAGAAAAAGATCGACCCCGACGAGCTTGTTCGCGCTCAGGCGGAACACGCCGTCTACCTCGACCCGTGCACCGAGCTCGGAAAACGCTATGAAATGGGTATCCAGCCGTCTCCGTCCTATGACGTCACCCCCGGGAGGAGGAAGGACAACTTTCCCGGTCCGCGACAGCATGGGCCCCGCGAAAAGGATGGAGGCCCGAACCTGTTTGGCGAGGTCCATCGGGATCTCACAGTCCTTGATATCTCGGGTTCTCAGAGAATAAACATTGGATTCCAACTTTTCGACGTCCGCGCCGACCGCCTTCATGATTTCGAGCATGACCCTGACGTCTTCTATATCGGGGACATTTCTCAAGATCACCTCGTCATCGGTCAACAAGGCCGCCGCAATGCAGGGCAGGGCCGCGTTCTTGTTTCCGCTGGCCCGGATCTTTCCGCTTAGGGGATAGCTTCCCTCAATTCTGTAAATGCTCATAGTTTATTAGAAAGCTGAACTGTTGGTTTCGAAAAGGATTCTCAGTCATGCGTATGCGGGTAGAATAGAGGAAATCTCCCTCTTGTGCAATGATTTTGACGTTTCCCGTGAAAAGAGAATCTCCCGTTTCGATCCGTTGAAAGGGATTCTCGATTATCTCGGGGAAGATGACCCTTTCGATATCCAGTGTATGGATGGGAGGCGCCTCCCCGGCCTCCGCCGGGCTCGGTTCGGGGACGAAGATCCCCTCGGCGATGCGATGAGGGGTAAGTTTACGGGCGACCGCTAAGGAGCTTTCTTCCGTATCGAGAGCATGAGAAGCCAGGAGACTCCACTCGCCTTCGAGAACGTGTTCGCCGGTAATCCTCAAGAAATCTTTCAGGTTGCGAACAACATTGATAGTTTCATGCTCCTCGAAATTTCTTCCGTTCCAGCGATGCCAGATAATAAAAGTCTCGTATCCGGTGCCTTCCTCGAAACTCTTTCGAAAGACCAGGACGTCGGTTACCCCGTCCCCGTCCACATCCCGGACCTCGAATCGGGTGGTGAACGTCTCCCTCAGGGTAAACCTGTTTACCCGGTCGGGAAAGATAAAGAGCCACTCCTCGACCGATCCCTCCTCGGATATGAACCCGGCGGAAACGCCGTAGGGATGAGATTGGGAACGGGAAAGGGCAATCTCCTCGAGATGACTGAATCCGACCCGCACGCCCAAATCTACCGTGCGGACAGGGTGCAGCCGGAGATTTTCTTGACTGAAGACCCGGAGGGTGCATTGAAACGGGGGAATCGATTCATCGTAGAGCCTCGAGACGTTGCCGATCTGTTCGGTATCCGCCATTTCGAACTCTTCGACCCCCACGAAAAGGGCCACCGCGTCTTCGGTACCGTTTCGGTCGATATCCTGGAGGAGAACGATGACCCGTCCGTTTCGATGGATCGGATAGCTTCCCGGTTCGCCGAATCGTCTGAGAATCGAGTTGATCTGCCAAAAACTAAGATTCTGAGACGGTTTTTCCTCCGGCCGGTCCGCCTCGCCGCCCTCCTCTTCGGAGGAGCCGGGACTATCGTCGGGATCGGCTTTTTCCGCCGCGGACCCTGCGGAAACGACCCCGATCCCAGCCCCCGCCGCCGGCTGTGTATCCTGCTTCGGGAGTTCCGCGCAGGAAAGCATCAAAACGGAGAAAGCGGCTATGAGAAGAACCGTCCTTTTCATGGTAATCCTTACTCCAAATACTACCAAGGAACAGTCCCGTTTTCCATTGTTTTTTCGTTAAAACCAAAGGGGATGGAAAAAAATTGAGAAAATCTATAATAATAGAGGCCATGGTTATTATGAAGTTCGGGGGAAGCTCCCTCGCCAACGGCGAAAGAATGGAGCGGGTGGCCGGTATAGTGGAATCGCAGCGTGAGAAGAGCGAGGTCTCAGTAGTCCTTTCGGCTATGAAGGGTGTAACCGATACACTTATCGAGCTCGCGGAGATGGCCGAAGAGGGGGACGGGTCCTGGAGAAAGAGCTTAGAAGAGCTCGGAAAACTGCACCTGGACACCGCCGAAAGTCTCCTCGCCGATACCTCGGGAGTGGAGAAAACCGTCAAAGAAATCGAAGGGCTCTTCGGCGAGCTCGAGATGATCCTGACCGGGATCGAGCTCGTCAAGGAATGCTCTCCGAGGAGCCTGGATCTGGTCGTGAGCTTTGGAGAACGCTCGAGCTGCATCCTCTTCGCCGAATACCTCGGCTCCCGGGGAACTCCCGCCGAGATGGTGGACGCCCGGGACTACATCGTTACCGACGACGGATTCGGCGGCGCCTCGGTCGATTTTCCTTCGACTTATGCCAATCTGAAAGGATACTTCGAAGGAGCCGGGAAAACCCCGGTCATAACCGGGTTCATCGCGCGGTCCCGCGACGGATCCACCACCACCTTGGGCAGGAACGGATCGGACTACACCGCTTCCATCGTCGGCGCCGCCGCCGAGGCCGAGCGGGTGGAGATATGGACCGACGTAGACGGCGTCTTGAGCGCCGATCCGAGAATCGTTCCCACCGCATTCGTCATACCGGAGATCAACTTCCAGGAATCGATGGAACTGAGCTATTTCGGCGCCGAGGTGATCCACCCCCATACCATGGGGCCGGCGGTGGAGAAGGATATTACCATCTATATAAAGAACACCCTGAACCCCGAGGCTCCGGGGACCAAGATCGCCCGGGAGATCCGCAGGCACGACCGCGCGATAACCGGAATCGCCTCGATACCCGGAGTCGCGCTCATCAATGTCGAGGGAAGCGGTATGATGGGGGTTCCCGGGATAGCCTCCCGGGTCTTCCTCGCCCTCGGAAAGGCGCGGATCAACGTCATCATGATCTCCCAGGCCTCCTCCGAACACAGTATCTGCATCGTCATCCGCGAGAAGGAGGCGCGCCAAGCCCTCGACGCTCTCGAAAACGAGCTAAGACCTGAGATCAACTCTAAAAAAATCCAGAACTTCGACCTCATGGACAAACTGGAGATCGTCGCCGTTATAGGTGAGAATATGCGGGGAACCCCCGGTATAAGCGGCCGTCTCTTCAGCGCCTTGGGCGAAGAAAAAGTCAACGTTCTCGCCATCGCCCAGGGATCGTCGGAACGGAACATCTCTTTCGTCATCGCCGACAAGGACAAGGACAGGGCCCTCAATACCCTGCACCGGGCCTTTCTCGGCCGGTAAGGGGGAGGATAGGAGAGCATAATGGTATTTGCAAGCACCCGGGACAGCGGCAGAAGGGTCTCGTTTCGGGAAGCGGTCTTCACCGGCCTCGCCCCCGACGGAGGACTCTTCCATCCCCTGGAAAAGCCCGATCTTACCCATCTCTTTCGAGAGCTCAGGGGGAATCCTACTTTTCTCGAGATTGCGACGGAGGTAACCGCCGCCCTCTTTCCCGACGAAATCGGCAGGGCCGGAGCCGAAGAAATCTGCTCCCGGGCTTTCGACTTCTCTCCCAAGATACGCCCCGTAACAGGCGGAATTTCAGTGCTCGAGCTTTTTCACGGGCCCTCCTGCGCCTTCAAAGACTTCGGGGCGAGCTTCTTGGCTTCCTCTATGGAATACTTCTTGAAATCGGAAAAGAGACGAGCGGTGATCCTGACCGCCACCTCCGGCGATACCGGGAGCGCGGTTGCCCGGGCTTTCCACGGCAAGGACTCGATCGACGTGGTGATCCTCTATCCCTCCGGAAGGGTAAGCCCCCTCCAGGAGAAGCAGCTGACCACCGCAGGCGGCAACGTTCACGCCCTCGAAGTGTTAGGTTCCTTCGACGACTGTCAGCGGATGGTCAAAGAGGCCTTTACCGATCCCCTCCTCTCCAGGGATATTCCCCTGACCTCGGCGAACTCGATCAACCTAGGCCGCCTTATACCCCAGTCCTACTACTACATCTGGGCCGCCCTCCGGGAACCGCGGGACATGCCGCCGTGCTTCTCCGTTCCCAGCGGGAACTTCGGAAACCTGACCGCGGGTGTCCTCGCCCGGGAATGGGGCCTCGAAGTAGAAAAGTTCATAGCCGCGACGAATATTAACGATGTAGTTCCCGAATATTTGAAGCACCGGATTTTTACCCCCCGTCCCTCGGTGAGGACCTATTCGAATGCCATGGACGTGGGTAATCCGAGCAACTTCGAACGTCTCCTCGCCATCTTCGAGAACGAATGGACTCGAATGCGGAACACCCTGGAAGAAGAGGTCGTGACCGACGATGAAACCGTCGAGACCATCCGCAGACTTTACCGGGAAACCGGAAGCTTCCTCGATCCCCACACCGCGGTGGGGTATCTCGCGGCGGAACGGTTTCTCCGGCGGAGCGGCAACCGCGACCGGCGGATCATAACCCTCGCCACCGCCCACCCCGGCAAGTTCCGGGAGATCGTGGAGAAAGCAACCGGGGAGACTGTCCCACTTCCTCCACAGCTCGAGGCGGTTCTCTCCCTCGAAAAGCAATCGACCGTTATCGAGAACACGAAAGAGGGTTTGGGGGATTTTTTGAGGGGCGAATTCAGCTAGTTCCCAACGTACATCTTCAAGAACTTTTTCCCCGCGGTATCCCGGAAGGGATTCTTCTTGTTCTTCAGGAACCTGCGGTAGGCCTTGCATGCCGCGTAGTAATCGTCGAGACCGTGGAAACCCGCGGATACGTCGCACCGGTTGAGCTCGAGGACGAGGGGAAAAAGGGGCGACGACATCGCTTCTTCGGTCTTGTACACGGGTAGGGTCCCGAGCCCGGCGGGCAGCATGTGGTTTTCCACGAGGAACCGGACGCGGGAAGCGGTCTTTTCCGGAAAATCGAGGCGTCTCAAGAACCGTTCCGCCGTGCGGCCTCCTATCTGAGCGTGACGGAGAAACTGCTTTCCCTCCGCTTTCGGGGCTTCCGGTTTTCCGATGTCGTGGAATAGGAGTCCTAGGCTCAAGTCGAGATCGAGGGTTTTCCGGTAGGAGAGAGCGGCCAGCGTATGGGCCCAGACGTTTCCTTCGGGGTGGAACTCCTTGTTCTGTTCGATCCGGTTGAGCTCGTTAAGCTCGGGCCAGTGCTTTTCTACAAAACCGGTTTTCATGAGGAGATCGAGGCCCCGCTCGGCCTGCCGGCCGGTAACGATATTTTGAAGGAGTTCCCGCTGGTCATCGGCGCTCAGGGGCCTCCAATCCAGGTCCCGCGTCTCGAGTGATCCGAGAAGCTCCTTCACCACCTCGTAGCCGTACCGCCCGGCAAGCACCGCCGCTTCCGAGACGATTCTCCACCCGGGATAGGATTCGAGACTCTCAGGATCGTGGAAAACCAGCGTATCGCCCCGAACGGATTTGTAGTGCCCGTAGGGGTCGAGGAACTTTCCGCCCGAAACATCGTAGAAGAGATTCTGCTGTGCGAAGGGTGCCGGCTCGAGCTCTCGTATCCGGTCGATGCACAGGACCCTGACGACAGCCCCGCCTAAGGCGATTCGGGCGTCGGCGTTCCGGTATCCCGGATAATCCAGGTCGGAAAACTGCTTTGCGAGATCGATGAGGGTGGCACCGGCGGCGGTGTATATTTCCGGGGTGCTTTCCACCCTCAGCAGCTTGTCCAGGGCGGAATATGATCTCAAGAAAAATTGAATACCCGTCGATGCGAGGGTCTGTATTATCTTTTTCACATATACAGAATAACCGTTTTAGGTTCTTTCTGTCCAGGAATCTTATACCGCGGGGAGGGAAAAGCTGAAGACCGAGCCCTCCCCTTCGGCACTCTCGGCACATATGCTCCCGCCCATCTTCTCGATGAGCTCCCCGCACAGGATAAGCCCTAATCCCGTACCGGACTCTCCTTCGGTCCCGGGACGCTTGAAATGGGCATCGATGCGGAAGAGGAGGTCCAGTTCCCTTTTATTCATCCCAATTCCCGTATCCTGTACGAAAAAGGAGGCGCCCCCGGCCGCACCGGGGGCCTCCGATGTCGCACCGACGTTTATTGTTCCGCCGGAGGGGGTAAACTTGGCCGCATTAGATACGAGATTGCGGATGACCGTTTCCAGGGCGTTGCGGTCGCAGTATACGCCGCACCCTTGGGGAACCCTAGTTACTACGGATATTCCCTTTTCCTCGATTGCCGGAAGGATAGGGGTTACCGCGCTTCGGTAGGCCTCGAGGAGGTCGCAGCTTTCGAGACGGAACTGCTTGCCCCCTATTTGTATCCGCGCCCACTCGAGAAGGTTCTCTAAGAGATTGTACAATCCCCGCGCCTGGGTGCTGAGCATCCGGATGACCTCGTCTCCGACATCCGGAGAGGCCTTGGGATCGAGGAGAAGATCGGTCCCGGTCAGGAAGGTGACCAAGGGGTTCTTGAGGTCGTGGGCGATAATGGAGAAGAACCGGTCCTTGTCCCGGTTGATCCTTTTCAGCTCCCTCTGCTGCCGTCGGATGGTCAGATGGGTCCGGATCCTCGCAAGGACCTCCTCGTGCTGGATGGGCTTGGTGATGTAATCGACCCCACCGGCGTCGAACCCCCCCAGCTTGCTCTCCATGTCGGTAAGCGCGGTGATGAAGATGATGGGGATATCGGCGAGGGACTCCCTGCGCTTGAACTCCCTGCAGGTTTCGATACCGCTTAGGCCCGGCATCATAATATCGAGGAGGATGAGGTCCGGCGGCTCGATCTCCGCCTGATCCAGGGCCCCTTCACCGCTCTCGGCGATAAGGGGACGATATCCGGTTTCGGACAGAAGGGTGTAGAGCACCTCGAGATTAGAGGTATCGTCGTCGACTATGAGTATCGTTTCCTTGTCACTCATCCATGTCGTATGGCCCTTAGGCGCTTTCATTGCCCGTCCAGTCGATCTCCTTCTTCAGCAGGAGCGATGCCGTCGGACAGACCCCGACGCACTCGCCGCAGCCGTCGCAGGCCGTATCCACCAACGACCTGCCGAAGGGGGCCCGCATTCTCGTCGCAAATCCGCGGCCGACGAAGCTGAACACATCGAGCCCTTTGATCTCGGCACAGGCACGGACGCAGCTTCCGCAGCTGATACACTTCCCGGTCTCGCTCTTCAAGTCGGGATGGGTCACGTCCCGGTAGAACTCCCTCCGGGCCCCGGTAAACAATCCCTGATCGACCTCATACCTGGTAGCGTATTCCCGAAGCTTGCACTCGTCAATACCGTCACAGCCGCACTCCATGCACCGTTCGGCTTCTTTCCGGGCCGCCTCGGCGGAGAATCCGGTCTCGATCTCGTCGAAGGTGGAAAGGCGTACCTCATCGGGGAGGACCGGCATCTCGACCCGCGGTGCCTTTTCGTATCCCTCGAAGACTTCCTCCTCCACCTCTTCGAGGGGCCCCATGGAGGAGTTGAAGTAGATCTTCTCGCCGGTAACGTCGACTCCCTTCAGGTACTGGTCCACCGCCACCGCACTCTTTCGGCCGTTTCCCACCGCCCTTACCGCGATATCCGCGCCGGTCTGACAGTCACCGCAGGCGAAAATCCCCGGCCGCGTGGTCATGAAGGTGCGGGTATCGGCTACCACCGCTCCCCAGGGGTGAAACTCTATACCTAGGTCCTCGACACAGTCGGGGATTACCCGCTGCCCGATAGCGCTGATGACCGCGCTCGGGTTCAGGGTAAACTCGGAACCGTCGACGGGAACGGGTCTCCGCCGGCCGCTTGCGTCGGGCTCGCCTAGCTCCATCCGCACGCAGGTGACGGCGAGCTTTCCGTTCTCCCGGGAGAGGGAAACAGGGGCAGCCAGGTACTGCATGTTTATGTGTTCGTGCTCCGCCTCTTCGATCTCGAAATCGTTCGCGGGCATCTCGTTTCGGGTCCGCCGGTAGAGGATGGTTACCTCGGCGCCCTTCCTCTTGGCCGACCGGGCGCAGTCGACGGCGGTGTTTCCGCCTCCCACGACGACCACGTTATCGCCGATGTCGGGCTCGGTCCCCTCGGCGAGGGCCTCGAGGTAGTCGATTCCGGAGAAGACCCCTTCCAGGGTCTCCCCTTCCACCCGCATCGAAGATGCCCCCTGGGCACCGATAGCAATGATCAGAGCGTCGAAATCCTTCTCGAGCTCCTTGACCTGTATATCCTTCCCGATCTCGGTGTTGTACCGGACCTCGACACCGTAGTCTTCGATGGCGTCGAACTCGGCGTGAATTGTCTCGTCGGGGAGGCGGTAGAAGGGGATTCCGTACCGGAGCATTCCGCCGGATTTATCGTGTTTCTCGAAGACGGTGACCGCGTGGCCCATGGTTTTAAGGAAGTAGGCCGCGCTCATCCCCGCGGGGCCCGCGCCGATAACGGCCACTCTTTTTCCAGTGTCCGGAGCCGCCTCGGGGAAGACGGGCTTCCCTTTTTCAGCGAGCTCGGTATCGCTTATGTAGCGTTTCATGAAGCAGATCGAGATCGGCTCCTCCACCCGGTTCCGTCTGCAGTCGGTCTCGCAGGGCCGGGGACAGATTCTTCCCAAGGCCCCCGGGAAGGGCGCCTTCTCCCTGATGAGCTTCGCCGCCTCGAGCTCCTTCCCCTCCCGAACCAGCTGCAGGAAACCCCGGATGTCGATCGACGAAGGGCATGCTTCATTGCACGGGGGCAGACAGTCGCCGCAGTGGTCGCTCACCAGAAGGCTCAAACACATCTTCCGGCTCGCGCTGATCTCCTCCGACTCCACGACAACCGACATTCCGTCGGCGACCTTGGTCGCGCAGGAGGGGACCAGGTTGCCCTTGCCCCCCTCGACGCGGACCGCGCATACGAAACAGCTCGAAAAGGGAGGAAGCTTTTCGGTATGGCAGAGGGTGGGAATATCGTATCCCAGCTTCTCGGCGGCCTCGAGGATGGTTGATCCTTCCTCGATATTCACCTGGTGTCCGTTTATAGTTACAGTTACTTCAGCCATTACACAACCTCGATAGCGTCGAATCTACATGTCTCGATACACACCCCGCACCGGGTACAGATCTCCGGATCGATGACGTGAACACTCTTCCTTTCACCGGAGATGGCCGCAACCGGACAGACCCGTCCGCAGGCGGTACACCCGGTACACTTTTCGGGGATTATCTGAATCGTTATAAGGGACTTGCACACCCCCGCGGGGCATCGGTGCTCCTTGATGTGGGCCTCGTACTCGTGGCGGAAATACTTGAGGGTGGTCGATACCGGGTTCGGCGCGAGCTGCCCCAACCCGCAGAGGGAGGTCTTACTGATGTGTCCGGCAAGCTCTTCGAGAAGATCCAGGTCGTGGACAGTTCCCTCCCCTTCGGTGATTCTCGTAAGAATTTCGAGCATACGCTTGGTTCCGATCCTGCAGAAGGTGCACTTTCCGCAGGACTCGTTCTGGGTAAACGCAAGGAAGTACTTGGCTACGTCCACCATACAGGTCCGGTCGTCCATGACGACCAATCCCCCGGAACCCATGATGGCGCCGGTTGCGTTGATGCTGTCGTAATCGATGGGTGTATCGAAGAGCTCCGCGGGGATACATCCCCCGGCGGGTCCTCCCATCTGAACCGCCTTGATGGGCCGGCCCGAGGATGTTCCGCCTCCGACTTCTTCCACGATCTCCCGGATGGTGATTCCCATAGGGACCTCCACGAGGCCGCCCCGCTTGATCTTCCCCGCTAAAGCGAAGACCTTGGTCCCGAAGCTCTTGCCGTAGGAGTACTTTGTATAGGCATCCGGGCCGTTGACTATGATCCAGGAAATGTTTCCGTAGCTCTCCACGTTATTGATATTGGTGGGGTATCCCTTGATCCCCGATTGAGCGGGGAAGGGGGGGCGAAGGCGGGGCATTCCCCGCTGTCCCTCGATAGAAGCCATGAGCGCGGTTTCTTCACCGCATACGAAGGCCCCCGCTCCCTCCTTGACGTGGAGAATGAAGGAAAAATCGGTGCCCAGGATATTCTTTCCGAGGTAATTTTTCTCCTCCGCCTCCCGGATCGCCTTGTTCAACCGCTTAATGGCCAGGGGATACTCGGCGCGGCAGTAGATGTATCCCTCATCGGCCCCGGTGGCGAAGGCGGCAATCGCCATTCCCTCCACGACCGAGTGCGGATCACCCTCGCAGATGGAGCGGTCCATAAAGGCCCCGGGGTCTCCCTCGTCGGCATTACAGACCAGATACTTCTTTTCGGCCTCCGCTTTGGCCAGGAAGGACCATTTGAGCCCGGTTAGGAATCCCGCTCCTCCCCGCCCGCGGAGCCCCGCGTCTTTGATCGTTTCGATAATTTCGTCCCCGGTCATGGACTTCACCGCCTTGGTGAGGGCCTCATACCCTCCGACGGCCAGGTATTCGCCGATACTCTCGGGATTGATGACCCCGCAGTTACGGAGCACGATCTTGACCTGCCGCTCCTGGTAGGCAGCGTTCTCCGGATCGGCATCGAGACGATGCTCCACAGGCAGATCGCCACCGCTTATCATCGCCGCGAGCTCTCGGGCAAAATCGGTATCCACTCCGCCGTAGCGGACGAGTTCCTTTTCCCGGTGCACCTCCACGATGGGTTCGGCGTAGCACATCCCTACGCAGGAGGTAATATCGATATCGACCTTTTCCCCCGAAAGCTCGTCCTTGAATATGTCCAGGACCTCCTGCGCCCCCGCGGCTATCCCGCACGAGCCGAGGCCCACCACGATCTTGGTCTTGTCAGCGCTCATTCCGTATATCCTTTGAGAATCTTCCGTATCTTCGCACCCGTCAATTTTCCATAGACCTTGTCGGCGATCATGACGACCGGAGCGAGGGAACAGCACCCGAGACAGGCCACCGATTCTAGAGAGAAGAGCTGGTCCCCGGTTGTTCCCCCTTCGCCGATCCCTAACTCGTCACTGATCGCGGAGAAGAGGATCTCCGCACCCGCCACGTGGCATGCTGTCCCCTTACACACCTTGATCAAGTACTTTCCCGAAGGGGTAAACCTGAACTGGGAATAAAACGTGGCCACCCCGAAGAGATCACTTACCGGAATTCCGGTTACCCGGGCGACAGCTTCGAGGACCTCCTCCGGCAGATATCCGTGCCTTCGCTGTATTTCCTGGAGCAGGGGAATCGCCTTCTCCGGCTCCCCCCCCACCTTGTCGACAATACCGCGGGCCTCATTCAGTTGGGCTTCATCACAACAACACGACACCTATTTCCTCCCAATCTATATTTCAAGCTTTGAAATTGACGGATTAAATTTATTTGCTATAATAAAGATATTATAAGCTCTCTTTCTTTGCCAAGAGCATACCATAGAGAGCCTAAAAACGCAATGAAAGGAAATGCGCCATGGACATCCCGGTCAAGTTCTACACCACCGCCCGCGAGCTCTTCGGCAAGAAACAAGACATGGTAATTCTCGAGCAGGGGGGGTCGGTAGAGGACCTCCTCGACCTCCTGTTCGAGACCCGTGTAAACGGAATCTCCCGGAAGAATATGGACGGAAAGTTGATCGTCTTCGTCAACGAAGTACGCGCAACGGATATGAGAGATGTTCTCAAGGAAGGAGATCGGATTTCTCTCTTCGGCGCGATTTAAGATGCTACCGCCCCAAAGCTTGGGGGCGGCAGCAAAGGAGCAACCAATGGCAGATATGATTATTCGGAATGCGCGGCTTCCGAAATTTTCCCGCCGCCCGGAATCGGCCGGCGGCGGTTTCGGCCTTGTCGACATCACCATCGAAAAGGAAGAGTTCAAGGCGATAACGCCCGCCGGAGGTTCTTTCCCGGAAGAATACGCGGGAAGGAGTATCGATGCTGAGGGACGGCTCGTATCTCCGCCCTTTTCCGATCCCCACCTTCACCTCGACGCGGTCCTTACCGTCGGCGAACCCCGCTACAACCAAAGCGGGACCCTCCTCGAGGGTATACGGATATGGGGGGACAGGAAAAACAGTCTTACCGTGGAGGATATCAAGCGTCGGGCCTATCGGGCGGTATCCTGGGAAGTGGCCCAGGGAACTACTATCATCCGGACTCACGCCGACGCCTCCGATCCTAACCTTACATCAGTCAAAGCCCTCACCGAACTCAAAGAAGAGCTTACGGGGTTCGTGGACCTCCAGGTGGTAGCTTTTCCCCAGGACGGTGTGTATACCCATAGCCGGGGGGAGACTCTTATGGAGAAGGCCCTCGACCTCGGGGCCGATGTGGTGGGAGGAATCCCCCATAACGAGCTCACCCGGGAGGACGGAATTCGGGATGTGGAGTTTGCCTTCCGTCTCGCCTCACAACGGGGACTCCTCGTGGACATCCACTGTGATGAAACCGACGATGATCAGTCCCGGTTCATAGAGACCGTTGCCGCCGAAACTCTCCGCAAATCAATGCCGGGAAGGGTGGCGGCAAGCCACGTCACCGCCATGCACAGCTACAACAACGCCTACGCCGCTAAGCTTATCGGGAATCTCGCCAAGGCGGGGGTTTCGGTCATCGTCAATCCCTTCGACAACTCCATCCTCCAGGCCCGGGGCGACTCCTATCCCAAGCGAAGGGGTATAGCCCGTGTTGACGAGCTCCTCGACGCCGGGGTTACGGTTGGAGTAGGACATGATTCGATCATGGACCCCTGGTATCCTTTGGGGCGGGGAAGCATGCTTCAGGCGGCGAATCTTCTGCTTCACTTCGCGCAGCTGAGCGGTTACGATCAAGTCTTCGAAGTTTTCCGGCTTATCACCGAAGGGTCGGCTCAGGTTTTGAAACTCGGCGGGTCCTACGGGATCGCCGAAGGAAATCCCGCCGATCTGATCATCCTGGACGCAATCGACGAATTCGAAGCCCTGCGCCTTGTCTCCCGGTGCCTCTACGTGATCAAACGGGGAAGGATCATCGCTACTTCCGAACCGGAAGAGTCTATCGTCAATCTGCCCCGGGGTGAATCGGCGGTGAATTTCAGGAGGAGCGAAATGAGCTGAACCCGTTTTCCGCTGCGTCCGCAGACCGCTGAATCCCTGAGCTCCTTGAGCTTGTCGAGGGTATCGGGGATGTGGTTTCGACGTCGAAATCGAATACGTTTCCTCCCCGGGGAAAGTGATAGGAGAACACCCTCCCGATGGATCCCCGTAACCGCCGCGATCATGCTTCCGGACGATCTCCTGGCCTGGGAGTCCTTTTCGTATTCCATGATATCCTCCGGTAATAATATAAACTTCCCTAGGATGAGCCGCAAATGCTGTATCAGACTTGCGGATGTTCTGACAATAATGTACAAAAGAACCGGTATGCCGACATGATCACCAAGACAGCAATGGTCAAGAACAACATGGGTATTCACGTGCGTCCCACCGGGGTCATTATCGACGCCATGCACGATTCACCCGCGGAAATCCGAGTAACCGCTAAGGGAATAGAAAGCAATCTTCGGGACCACATAAGCATTCTCGCCATGGGATTGTGCAAAGGGGACACAGTGGAGATTACCGTTTCCGGTGAGAACGAGGAAGCAACGGCGGATCAGATTGTAGAGCTCTTCGAGCGGGAATTTGATTTTCCTCCTAGAACTTGAGATGAGTGCTCCTTGACTGTGGAAAAATCCTGTGGTAACTTCCGCACAAGCAATGTTACATAAGGAGTCAGCTTATGAAGACCTGTTTTCTCTTCCCAGGACAGGGGGCGCAGTACCCCGGCATGGGAAAAGATCTCTACGAAGCAAGTCAAAAAGTGAAAAATTTGTTCGAGCTCGCTTCAGATCGAACGGGAATCGATGTAAAAAAGCTGCTCTTCGAAGGAACTGAAGAAGAACTCAAATCCACCGATAAAACGCAGATAGCGGTTACCCTCGTCAACCTGAGCGTCGCCGCCGTTCTCGAAGAGCGGGGCATTTCCAGCGACGGATGCGCGGGATTCAGCTTAGGTGAATACTCCGCCTTGACCGGGGCGGGAGTCATCGCAGAGGAAGATGTCTTTCCTATTGTCAAGGTGCGGGGGGAGATCATGGAAGAGGTCGCAAAGTCGCTCGACACCGGATCGGGAGCCCCCGGAATGGCCGCGGTCATCGGACTCGATCTCGACCAAGTGGAAGACGCTATCACTAAGGCGGGAATCAAAGACCTGTATCCGGCTAACTACAACTCCCCGAATCAGATCGTGCTTTCGGGGACCAACGACGCCCTCAACAAGGGCGAAGAGGTTATCAAGAACGCGGGAGCAAAACGGTACATCCGGCTCAAGGTTTCCGCTCCCTTCCACAGCCCGTTGATGGTAAAGGCCAAGACCGAGCTTGCGGGTGTTCTCGCCGATTACGATTTCAAGGACCCGGTCAAATCCGTCTACTCGAACGTTACCGCCGATC
>JBKHAJ010000202.1:0-6406 GCA_046542935.1 Spirochaetia bacterium
AACGAGGAGGGGAAGGGATGGGTCGGCTTCTCCTGGAACTTCGCGGCGAAGAACAACTCCGGTGAGCGTCCCGGGTGGGCCCGAAGGGACCTTCAGCTCCAGGTGACCGACTTAGGGGTAACCGTCCGCCGTTCCTACAACCGGATCATCGTGTGGGTTACGAGTCTTTCCGCCGGGAGCCCCGTGGAAGGTGCCGAGGTAAGCATCATGCGGAAGCGGGAGGTGAAGAGTTCCGGTCTTACCGACGGCAGGGGGATCGCGGTATTCGATCTCGAGCCCGGGCAGTACCGCCGTTTCTTCGGCAATCCCGATCGCCTGTGGGACGATTTTATGAGAGTTCGGGCCGCTAAGGGGGCGGACGTCGTCGAGTACCGACCCGATTCGAGCCACAACGTGTGGCGTTCCAACGTGTGGAACACCGTCTTTCCCTCCCGCTCCGACACCCCCCGTATGGAGACCTTTCTCTTTACCGACCGCGGTCTTTACAAGCCGGGAGAGAAGGTCTCTTTCCGCGGCATCGACAGGGACCTTACCGCGGGGACCTACACTATCTACCGGGGCGGATATTCGGTCGCCGTCCGGGAATCCCGCTACGAGGGAGTGGAGATAGCCTCCTTTCAGGGATCCACCACGACTCAGGGGGGTTTCTTCGGGAGCTTTACAGTTCCTTCCGATGCCGAGCCGGGGTATTACGAGATCGTTTACTCCCGGGAGGGACGGACGAAACGGACCGGCTTTCAGGTTGCCCAGTTCAGGCGGACCGGTTTTTCGGTGAGTGCCGAGTTCGACGAAGAACTCTATATCTTAGGGGACGAACTGACCGCCGCGGTAACCGCGGAGTACCTCTCCGGAGGGCGGGTGAACAACGGCACCTACGAGATGTATTGGTCCAAAGAGGGATCCGAGTTTTCTCCCCCCGGTACCGACTACGACGGGTATCGCTTCGGTCCCGATGAGTACGGGACCCGATTCGGGCTTTCGAGTGAAGACGGCCCCCTTCCCTCCGACGGGACCGTGGAGACATCCCAGCGCAGCCTCCACGAGGGAGTTCCCGGGCTGCCCTACCGCTACCTTCTCGAAGCGAGGGTAAGCGACGTAAGCAACCAAATTCGGGCATCCGAGATTTCGACCCTCGTTCATCCGGCATCCTTGTATATAGGGGGGAGTATCGAGGACACCCGCGGGGGATGGTATACCTTCCTCGAGCAGGGCGAGGAGGCCGCCTGCGGGTTCGTCCTAGTCGATCCCGAGGGCGCGGAGGTGTCGGAGTCGGACGCTCCCGACGAAATTGAGGCCGAGCTCTACCGGGTAACCTGGAAGCTCGCCCGCCGGCAGGGGGTGGCGGGGCGCATCAATTCTCGCTGGGAGAGGACCGATGAGCTCGAGTATTCGACCGCCGTTCATCCCGGCGAGGGACGTGTAGAGTTTACACCCAAGAAAAGCGGCCGTTACTATCTCCGTTTGTCCGCTCGTGACGCGGCCGGGCGGATCGCGGTAACCGATATTCCGTTATACAGCACCGGGGCGGAATGGGTCCGCTGGGGCGGTCTCGACGAGGACCAGATCGAGCTCAAGCCGGACAAGCGGATCTACGAACCCGGTGAGACCGCTCAGATCCTTGTCCAGACACCCCTGCCCAAGGGGGACTACCTCTTGACCGTGGAAAGGGAGGGGATCATTTCCGAGGAAATCATCAGCATCGACGGATCCTCCCGGCTCATCGAGGTACCGGTAAAATCCGAGTACCTCCCAATAGTCTACGTGAGCCTGTGCTCATATACCGTCCGCACCGGAAAGCCCGATCACGACTACTTTACCCCGGACCTGGACAAGCCGAAGGGGCTTTTCGGCATCACTCCCCTACGGGTGGAGACCGATGCGAAGAGGTTGAATGTGACGATCGAGCCCTCATCGCCGGTCTTCAAACCCGGAGGTGAGGCGGAAGTCCTTCTCACCGTGCTTGAGAACGGTAAACCCGTGAAAGGGGCGGAGGTGGCCTTCCTCGCGGCGGACCGGGGGGTCCTCGATTTGATCGATTACCACGTCCCCGATCCCTTAGAGTTTTTCTATTCCGAAGGGAATTTTCCCCTAGGCGTCGACGGCGGGGATTCCCGGTCGCTTTTGATCGACCCGGTGACCTACGAGGTAACCGACCTGTTAGGCGGCGGCGGGGAAGACGCCAAGGCGACGGCCGAAGAAGCTCCGGGAGGGCTGCAGGAGCGGAGCGATTTCCGGGCCACCGCCGTATTCGAACCGTTGCTCACGACTGATGAGAAGGGAAGGGTAAGGGTCCGCTTCGCCCTGCCCGATACCCTCACTACCTATCGGTGCACAGCGGTGGCGGTTAAGGACGATACCTTCGGGATCGCGGAAGAGGAGATCCAAGCCAGAAATCCGATCAACATAAAGACCGCCTTCCCCCGTAGGATGCGGGTCAGGGACACCGGAATAGGGAGTGTCTTGGTGACCAACCTTACCGAGGACCGTCAGGAGTGCGAGATTACCGTCTCCGCCGAGGTGATCGAGATAGGTAAGACCACGGGGAAAGGCGTCACCGTTCCCCCCGACTCCACCATCGAGGTCCCCTTCGAGCTGAAAGCGGTCCGGCCGGGAGAGGCTGAGGTCACCGTAACCACGACCTCCCCCGTCCATAGCGAACGGCTCACGGTTACCTTCCCCGTGGAGGAACCTAAAGTTTTTGAGTCCTTTACCACCACCGGGGCCGCCGAACCTGCAGCCGAGGAGGGGCTGGTGCTCCCGGAGCTCGCCGGAACCGGCGAAGGGTTTCTGGACCTCACCCTGGCGGCCTCCCGTATCGCCTCGCTGAACGAGGCGGTGCGCTATCTGTTGGAATATCCGTACGGATGCATGGAGCAGCGGGCGAGCCGTCTCCTGCCTTTAGTCGTCTTCGCCGATGAAGCGGAGTTTTTTATCCGGCCCGTCCTCGAGGACCCCTCCGGCGTCTTCGATCCCCGGGCCCTGGTTCGGGAGGAGCTCGAGACCTGGGCCGAATTTCAGAGGTCCGACGGAGGCTTTCCCTTCTGGCCCGAATCGGAAGCGGCCAACTCCTCGTATTACGCTACGGTACGGGCGGCCCATCTCCTCTCTTTGGCGGAGGGTGAGGGATTTACCCTCCCGGACGGAATAGACAGACGCGGGTTGGTCCGCTACCTGGATAATCCCCCGGAATGGGTCGGGAGCTCAGCGTATCTCATGCTTTACGGAATCTACGTACGCTCCCTCTACGGGGGCCGGGTCGGCGCCGAGGCGGACAGGTATTTTGCCCGGGGCGACGAGGTGGGTTTGAGCGGCTACGGCTTCCTCGGACTGACTTATCGACAGCTCGGGCAGGTCGGGAAGGCAAGGGACTGCCTGGACCGGATGAGACAGTTTATTCGGCCGGGAACGCGGACAGTAGATATCACCGAGACATATGAATCCGACGGGATGTTCTACGATTCTCGAACGGAACAGATCTCGCTGTATCTGCTGAACCAGCTCGAATCCGATCCGGACGGCGCGATGGTCGGCAGACTGGTGAATACCCTCCTCACGAGGCAGCAAGGCGGGGTGTGGCATAACACCGCCGATACCAACTGGGCCGTCCTATCTCTGGCTAAGACCAGGGAATACGAGGACTATGCAATCGATTTTACCGCCCTGGTCCGGGCCGGGGACGTTACCCTTGTCGAGGAACCCCTGACCGGGCCCACCGATATCGTCAGCATGAGGGGTTCCTTCGAGGAGGATCTCAAAGGCACAGCCCGGGAAGATATCGTTCCCTTGAGCTTTTCCGCGGAGGGAGGCGGCACCCTCTATTATACAGCCACCCTCAGGTACACCCTTCCCGCGGAGGTCATCTTTCCCCGGGACGAGGGGATAGGAATCCATACCGAGTATTTCGACACCGAGGGCAATTCAGTCGAGTCAACGGAGCTCGTCGCCGGAAAAACCTATCGGGTGGAGGTGTACGTCTCGACCACGAGGCTGAGGAATTTTCTTGCCGTCCGGGTGCCGATACCCTCCGGGGCGGAGATCTTGGATGCATCTTTCGGCACCACCCCCTCCTACGGCGAATACGCGGACCGTTTCGAGACACCGGCCGGACACTACCGGAATTACAGCAGCAAGATCTACGATAATGAGGTCCGGTTCTTCTGGGACACCTTTCCCCAAGGAAGGCAGCGGGCGGATTTTCTCGTAAGGACTACCAGCGCGGGGGTCTACCCGACCCCGCCGGCATCAGGAGAATGTATGTACGAGCCGGAAATCTTCGGAAGGACCGGGGGTAAACTCTTTATGATAAAACGGGGAGAATGATAGGAGAAGCCGGTATGGCTTATACAGAATGGCTTACATAGATTGGACATTAGGGAGGCAGTTCCTCACCATCGCATCGAGCGGTAGATCGGACCGGAGGGAGAAGCTCAAAGCGGCCTTTCTCGAGGTTTTTCCCCGCAGATACAATGGGAAGGAGATATTCCGGGAGGCCGCGGAGGTCTACGGGGACAAAGAGCTGGCCGAAATCTGCGCCGAGCTCGTCCAAGCGGCCACGGGCAATTGCACCGCCGATGAGTTCATGAGCTGGGACCGGGAACACATCGAGTTCATCCTGCGCATGGCGGACACATACGATTTTCCCCTTCCCTGATGGCCGGCGGATCGAAATCATCCCGGAGGAAAGTCCGAAGGAGGGGTCCCCGTCGCGGACATTCCGGTAACGCTCACCGACTGGGGACGCGGATGCTTTTCTTAGGTATCTCCTCCGTCCTCGCAGTCGCTCTGCTTTTTTCTGCCGGATACCTTGCCTTCCGCCTTACACCCTTCCCTGAGCTCGAAAGGTTTTTAAGTCGTCCCTACAGTAACCCCGTCACCGATCGGAAGGGGAGAGTACTCCGGGTACCGCCCCTCGAGGAGGGACTGCGCAGGGAGTACGTATCCCTCGAAGAGCTGCCCTCGCAGGTCGTGGAAGCCTTCGTCGCGAGCGAGGACAAGCGGTTTTTCTTTCACCCCGGATTCGACGGGCTCGCCGCGGCGCGGAGCTTAATCGACGCGGTGAGGACGGGAAGGGTCGTATCCGGTGCTTCCACCATTACTATGCAGCTCGCGGGAATAGTCGTCCCCGGGGAGAGGAGTTTCGCGGGCAAGATACGGGAGGTTTTTGACGCCCTCAGGATTGAGACGAGGCTTTCCAAGCCCGAGATACTCGAGCTGTGGCTGAACTCTCTCCCCTTCGGAGGAGGAGCCGAAGGAATCCAGAGCGGGAGCCGGAGCATTTTCGGAAAACCCGCAGCGGAACTCACCGTCCCCGAGGCGCTCCTCCTCGCCGTCGTCCCCCGCCGGCCGCGGGACCTTTCCCCCGCTGAAAATCCGGAAGCCGCGGTCGAGGCTGCCATGGGGATTGCCGGGAGGTTTCCCCTTCCCGTGAGTGAGGAGGAGCTCTACCGGGCCGCCGCTTTTGCCGCGGTCCGTCCCGGGAACGGGAGCTTCGAGGCCCCCCATTTTCTCGAGGCGGCGGCAGGTGATATTGCCGGGGCGAGCGCCGGGCGCACCAGTCTGGATCTAGAGATCCAGCACCGTGTGGAAGGGCTCGTTCACCACGCCCTCGAGAGATACGAGTCTCACCGGATTAGGCATGCCGCGGCGGCGGTCCTCGACACCCGGACGGGAGAGATTCTCGCATACTCAGGCTCGCCGGATTACTTCCACGGAGGAGAAGGCACGAAGATCGACGCGGTCCGGGTCCCCCGCCGGCCCGGATCGTGCCTCAAACCCTTTCTCTATGCATTCGCCCTGGAGCAGGGATACGAGGCGTGGAACATTCTCCCGGACTACCCCCTCGAATTCGGAACGAGCGAGGTATATACCCCCACCGACTTCGACAATCGATTTCGTGGTCCGGTCACATTCCGGACGGCCCTGGGGTCATCCTTGAATGTCCCCGCGGTTTATCTCCTCGATCAGTTAGGAGTCGCAGCGTTCGCCGATTTTCTCGTATCGGCGGGTTTCCCGGGGAGCCCGGCGGAGATCGGCTTGAGCGGGCTGGGCCTTTCCCTGGGGAACCGGGAGGTGAGTCTCCTCGATTTGATCCGGGCCTTTGCGGCCTTCCCCCGGGGAGGCACCCTTCCGGAGCTCTCCTATCTGCCGGTGAAAGGGAGAAGGGAAGGTGTACGGATCGTTTCCCGGTACACCGCGGGGATGATCTGCTCGATCCTCTCCGACGATGCCGCCCGTATCCCCGGGTTCGGATCGGTCCGGACCTTCGAGACCCCCTTCCAGGCGGTATTCAAGACGGGAACCTCGAACCAGTTCCAGGATATCTGGGCATTAGGCGCCACCCCGAGGTATACCGTGGGGGTGTGGATGGGGAATCTGACCGGGGAGACCGTAATAGGGCGGACAGGGA
>JBKHAJ010000203.1:0-6327 GCA_046542935.1 Spirochaetia bacterium
CATCAAAAGAGGAACTACGGCATCTATTCATATTACCCGCCGCTCCCCGCCTTTTTATAAGCCCCGAAGAGATAAACCGATGCGAAAACCTGGAATACATGAAGGAGCCGGTCCGAAGGGCTATCGCGGGAGGCGCTCGATCATCCGCTGAAATATAATATTGCTCGGAATGCTCACCATGCCCCCTTTGTCGGTCTTGATCTTCACAAAGAAGAGGGTGATGTCGGTGACCGTACCGGAAACATCGTCGGGGAGGACCCGTATCTTATCGTCGATGACAAACGGCTGGGTGAAGAAGATAACCACCCCGGCGAAGACGTTGCTCAAGATGCTCCATACCGCGAAAAGCCCTATTGCCACGAGTCCCAGGAATCCGGTTACGAAGATCCAGATGTTCTCGAGCTCGATTCCCCAGATGTAAATAATAATCAATGCAACGATAATGATGATGACCGCTGTTTTGATCTTCTGGATTGCCAGTCTCCGGACCCTTCGAAGAGAATACTTTCTCGCGAAACGCCTGAGCAGGCGGTTCAAGATGGTGTTGAATAGAAACGAAACTACAAGCAGTACAGCCGTAATGATGATCTTGATGGTTAGAGGCATATATGTGACTCCGACTCAAAAGATACCTAACCGGAGACGGGAAGGCAAATCAGCCCTTTGACAAAGACGGCCCCGCCGGTATAATCGGTCGGTATGGCGATAATTCAGATCCTCATCATGGTCTTTTCCCTCACCGGCGCGATACTGCTGTTCGTCAATCTGCCCTTTCTATCGCTGTCTCACTTTTTTCCGGTTCTCGCCTTCATCCTGGCGGGGGCGAGCATGATACTCAAATCGAACCGCCTTAAGATGATTCTGATGGTTCTCGCCGTCATTCTCTTCTGCCTTTTCTTAGTGTTTATCTTCTTCGTTTTTTCCGCCGCCGGAGTCGAAATCAGCGCCTGATATTATACCATGTCCGACTTGTAGAGGATTCCCCGGTGGGCCCGGGAGGGCTCCTCGATTCCGGTCATAGTCATGACCCGGACCAGCTCCGCCCGCATCCCCTCGATCAGCTCCCGGACCCCGTCTTCTCCATTCGCGGCAAGCGCCCAGATGATCGGCCGTCCCAATCCGACGGCATCCGCCCCCATGGCGAGTCCCTTGAGCACGTCGGTCCCCCGGCGGAATCCGGAGTCGACCACCACGGGGATTCGGCCTCGCACCACCGCCGTGATATCTTCCATCACTTCGAAGGGATGGGGGAGATAATCGAGGGTGTGGACCCCATGATTAGAGACGACGATAAGGTCCGCTCCGGCCTCGAGGGCCCGCTCAGCGTCCGAAGAACTCAAGATCCCCTTCAAGACGAAGGATCGGCGGACGGCGCGCTTTACCTCGGCGAGCTCCTCCACCGACATCGGCTTGCATCCGGCGGTCATCATCTTATCGTGGATCTTGGTGCACTGCCCTGCATCCACCTCGACACCGACCCACTGTACGCCGATCTCCGCCGCCTGAACAAGGGTGTCCACCAGCTTCTCCCGGTCTTCGATGGGCTTTATAGTCTGGCAGAGGGGTACTCCCGTCTTCACCAACGCCTCGATCGTCTTAGGCTTAGGGACCGGCGAGCCGAGCCACATCATAGAGCCCGCGGCCTCGAGCGCCCGGGCGGTTTTGAGAAGCCCGTCCTCGGCGATGCTCGGAAGCGGCGCGTTCAGAGAGCTCATGATTATAGGGACCTCTAAGAGAATATCCAGGAGCCGAGTCCGGGTGGTCACCTCCCCGATTCGGTTTATCGCCTTCTGCAGGAAGAGGTAATGCTTTAAAACCCGCTCGTTGTGGTCCATATTGAACTCCGTCTCCACACCCCGGAGCATGAATTCCTGATTCTTTTCCGCGAGGTACTCCCGTCCTTTTGTGTAGAGTTCGTGTATCGTCATCGGCGCCTCCACGGTAACTTGGGTATTCAATTGACTATTATCTCTAAGGTACTACAATTTCCATCTTCCGGTAAATTCGAAGCCGTGAATCTCTCCGAGATTTTATCCCCACGATCGGGAGCACTGCAGAAATATTTGCCTCTTGAGGGGAAATCGACTATTTTTATGAGACAAGGAGAGAGAAACCATGAAAAATGCGAAAAAAATCGGGATAATTCTCGTTCTGTTGCTTACGGCCGCCTCGTTTCTGTACGCCGCCGGAAACGGTGAAAAGGCCGCGGTCGAAGAAGAATCGATGGAAATGGAAAAAGGACCGGTAACGGTGGGATCGAAGATTGACACCGAAGGCGCCTTACTCGGTCAGATGATCGTCCTGCTCCTCAGGGATAACGGATTCGAGGTGGAAGACCGGACCGAGTTCGGAACCACCGACGTGGTCCGGAGCGCTCTGAAAAACGGTGAAATCGATATGTACCCCGAATATACCGGTACGGCGGCATTTTTGTTAGGGATAGAGGACCAGAACGTCCTCAAGAGTCCCGAAAAGGGATATCAGACCGTCAAAGAGATGGACGAAGAACAATCCGGCATCGTGTGGCTCGAAGCTTCTCCCGCTAACAATACCTGGGCAATCGCCACCCCAAGAAGCCTGGCCGAGGAGGAGGACGTGAGGAGTCTCGAGGATATGGCCCGGTACGTCAACAACGAAGGATACGTCAAGCTCGCCTGCTCCGAAGAATTCGCTACCCGTGACGACGCCCTGCCCGCCTTCGAAGAGGCCTACGGATTCGAGCTCTCCTCGGACCAGCTGGTGATTCTCTCGGGAGGAAACACCGCCCAGACCGAAAAGGCGGCGGCGGAGGGGACCGATAACGTGAACTTCGCCATGGCCTACGGTACCGACGGGGCCATTGCCGCGCTGGATCTTATCGTTCTCGAAGACACAAAAAACGTCCAGACGGTCTACCGTCCCGCCCCGACGGTGCGGGAAGAGGTAATCTCCGAATACCCCGAGATACGGGATATCCTCGATCCGGTCTTCCGCGGATTGTCCCTCGAGACCCTCCAGGAGCTGAACGGACAAATAGTCGTCCAGGGACAGACCGCCTCCGCCGTTGCAGAAGACTACCTGACAAACGAGGGATTTCTCGAATAGTCCGAAGTAGATGAGAGAACCGCGCTTCACGACCGTACTAGGCCGGCGATTGGCCCTTTTCAAGGTGGAAATCGCCGGTCTCCTCGTTTACACGGCGGGCCTAACCCTTCCCTTCCTCATCTTCAAGGAGAACCGGATAGCCGAAGGGATTCGGTACACCCTTTCCGAGGCCTTGGGTGTTCCCGCGCTCCTCGCCTTCACGGCGGCGGCGTTCTTCTCGGCGGCGGTCCTTCTGCTCCCATTTAAAGAACATCGGAAGAGAACCGCCCTGGGCGTTCTGGGGACCCTCGTGATACTGGGGTCCCTTTTGGCCGCGGGGATGGGTTCCCGGGTCTTGTTAGACCCCGACCATCCCTATGCCCGGATAACACTCGGAGCGGGTGTCTGGGTGACGTTGTTCGGGGGATATCTTATCCTGAACTCGGTCCTCGCCCGGTCGAAGGCGGAAGCCGGACTTGACGGACCTATCCGGCGGCTCTTTGTTCCGATCATCGCGGCGGGACTCGTCGGCGGGACCGGAGTCATCATCGCGTTGGGTTTCTTCCGGGACCTCTCGATCGTAGCGGAGTTATTTACCCGTCAGGAGAGGTTCGTCCGTGAGCTCAAAAACCACTTAGTCCTTGCGGGATCGGCGATGGGTTTCGCGGTGGCCGCGGGGATTCCCTTAGGCATCCTTTCATACCGCTTTCCCCGGGTGGAAAAGCCGGTGTTTACGGTGGTCAACGCCGTACAGACGATTCCGAGCCTCGCCCTCTTCGGTATTCTCATCGCCCCCCTATCCTACCTCCACAGGGAGTTCGTATTCTTTCAGCGGCTCGGCATCCGGGGGATCGGAGCGGCCCCGGCCCTCATCGCCCTGAGCCTCTACGCACTCCTTCCCATTACCCGGAACACCTATACCAGCCTCAAGGTCATCGACCGGGAGGTCATCGAAGCGGGCCGGGGTATGGGAATGAACCGGTGGAAGCTCTTCAGGTTCATCGAGCTCCCCTTAAGCCTTCCGGTGGTCTTGAGCGGAATCAGGACATCCTCGGTCCAGGCGGTGGGAAATACCACCGTGGCGGCCCTCATCGGCGCCGGGGGATTCGGAGTGTTTATCTTTCAGGGTCTCGGCCAGGCGGCCCCCGACCTGATCCTCCTAGGGGCCATTCCGGTGGTCATACTCGCGATAGTCCTCGACCGGGGTCTCGCCGGATTTATCCGCCTCATAACACCGAAGGGACTCGAGGCGATGCGCCGTACGGGAGAAGCGCAATGATACGATTCGAGAATGTTAAAAAAAAGTTCGGCGACTTTACCGCAGTGGAAGATTTGAGCTTCGAGGTGGCGGAAGGGGAGGTGTGCGTGCTGATAGGACCCTCCGGCTGCGGCAAGTCGACCACCCTCAAGCTGATAAACCGGATGATCGAGGCCACCAAAGGGTGGATCTATCTAAAAGACAAGCCCATCGGCGACTACGATCCCGACCGGCTGCGCCTCGAGATGGGGTACGTCATCCAGAAGATAGGGCTCTTTCCCCACATGCGGGTGGCGGCGAACATAGCCATCGTTCCGCGTCTCCTGAGGTGGTCCAAGGAAAAGAAACAGGCCCGCACCGACGAGCTCCTCGATTTAGTGGGACTCGATCCCGGCAGATACCGGGACAAGTATCCCCACGAACTTTCCGGCGGCGAGGCCCAGCGGATTGGAGTCGCCCGGGCCCTGGCTGCGGACCCTCCGGTTCTTCTCATGGACGAACCCTTCGGCGCGGTGGATCCTTTGAACCGGAAAGTACTCCAATCGGAATTCCTGAAGATCCAGCGGGAGCTCAAAAAAACCGTCATCTTCGTAACCCACGACTTGGCCGAGGCTATCCGAATAGCCGATAGGATCCTTCTGATGCGCTCCGGAAACGAGGTCCAGTACGATACCCCGGAGGAAATCCTCGCCAATCCGAAAAACAAATTCGTACGGGACTTCGTGGGGACCGACCGTGCATTGAAGCGGCTCACCCGCTTCGAGGTCTCCGATCACATACAGCCGGCGGACACATTCCTCTTGGGTGATGTGGAGAGCCGTAAGGCGGACCCCAAGCATATATCCGCCGGCGGCCGCAGCGGGAGCAGATTCATCTGGGTCGTGGACGGGGAGAACCGCCTCAAGGGGTGGCTCAATATGGAGGTCCTCGAGCGGGAGCACAGCTTTGACGAGGCCTTCACCGAGGCGGCGCCCGAGGAGTTCGGGATTCCCGCGACCTCTACCCTCAGGGACGCCTTGTCGAAGCTCCTGGCCGAAAACAGCAGGGCCCTCCCGGTGATCGACAAGGGGGGGCGGTTCTTAGGTGAGCTGGGACTCCACACCATCGAGGAGATTACCGGCGAGGAGGGGCTGCTTCGGAATGGATAAGACGGCCCGGGGATGGATCATTTTCGCTGTATTCGTCCTCATTTATGTTCTTCTCATTATCTTTCCCGGCGGAATGAAGTCGGCCCTGTCGACGCTCTTCCCCGGGGATCGGGAGCACATCTATCCACGGGCTCCCCTGTCCCTCTTGGTCGGGGAGCATCTCCTGCTGGTGGGGATATCCTCCCTCGCCGCGATTTTCATCGGAATGGGTTTGGGAATAGCGGTTACCCGGCCCTGGGGAAGGGACTTCCTCCGGACCGTCAACGATATAAGCGCCTTAGGGCAGACCATTCCCCCTGTCGCGGTTCTCGCTCTGGCGATCCCCTTCTTAGGCTTCGGGGCGCAGCCGACTATCGTGGCCCTCATCCTCTACAGCACCCTGCCCATTCTCCGGAACACCATAGAGGGGCTGGAGTCGATTCCCCCGGAGGTCACCGAGGCCGCCCGGGGGATGGGGATGAGGCGGCATAAGGTCTTAGCCCTCGTAGAGCTCCCCATGGCCGTACCGGTCATCATCGCGGGAATACGCACCTCGGTGGTAATAAACGTAGGCACCGCGACCTTAGGCGCCTCGGTGGGAGCGGGGGGCTTAGGAGTTCCCATCGTATCCGGTTTGGTCAGGGAGAACCCCTCCTTCGTTCTTCAGGGAGCAATCGGAGCGGCATTTCTGGCCCTCCTCCTGGACCGGCTCTTGGCCCTCCTCGAGAATACTCTCGCCTACCGGAAATAACCGGGCTCATATCCGGCTTTTGGCTGTCGGGGAATTGGGAGCTGGTTCTCCTCTTCTTCAATCGGGCCCCGTCGAATGTGACCGACCCCGTCCTGGGCCGGTCGGTGTCCTTCTACCTCTTCAGCCTC
>JBKHAJ010000204.1:0-6321 GCA_046542935.1 Spirochaetia bacterium
ATCGGCTGAAGAAATATATCGGTGCCTACGCCGCGGCTTTAGGAAGGGTCGATGCTATTGTCTTTACCGCGGGGGTTGGTGAGCGGGGACCGATTACCCGTCAGATAGCCGCCGGCGGCATGGAGAACTTCGGAATCAAGCTCGACCTCGACAAGAATACCTCTTCCATGACCCGGAACGGCGAGACCCTCATCTCAGCGGATGACAGCAATGTCAAAATATTCGTGATTCCCACCGACGAGGAGCTCGTCATGACCGAGGATACCTACGCCCTTCTCGAGGGGAACTACGACATTCACACCAACTTTACCTACAGCTTTCAGAATCCCGATTTCCTTAACAAGGAGAGGAAAGTCGCGTTAAAGAAAGACTTGGCAAAATGGAAGGGATTGGACAAAATCGTAGTCTCTCCGGGAATGATGGACTGAGAATTGAATGTCACGAGGGGCATTTTCGAACCTAAAAATTCTGCAGGGTTGATTCCGCGATTTTGCCGGCGGTCTCGTCGTCTAATAGATAACGGATGATTTCCACCGCGAAAAGAGCCGCGGTTCCCGGTCCTTTACTGGTAATCAGATTTCCATCGATCACCACCCTGTCCTCGACATGCTCGGCGGAATCGGGAAAGCGGTCCTCGAACCCTGGATAGCAGGTAGCCCGCCTTCCCTCTAAGATTCCGTTGGGACCGAGGACGACGCCGGGAGACGCGCAAATCGCGGCTACGAGCTTTCCCGCCTCGAAATACTTCCGGATGAGCTCTACCGCTTCGCGGGATGCGGCAATGGTGTCGGCCCCCCCCTTTCCTCCGGGGATGACCACCGCGTCGAAATCTCCGTAGAGCTTCCTGAGTCCGGTATCGGCTTCGACTCGAATCCCGTGGCCCCCTTCCACCCTCTTCCCGGTGACCCCGGCGGTAACGACCTCGATCCCTGCACGACGCAGAAAATCTATCTGAGTTATTCCCTCGACCTCTTCGAAGCCGTCGGCTAAGAGTACTACAGCTCTCATATCGAATAATCCTCCTTACCGGGAATATACCGCCGTAAGGCGCTCGTAAGCAAATCGGAGCATTTCTTCGGTCTCTTCCCAGCCAACGCAGTTGTCGGTAATCGAGCAACCATAGGCGAGCCCCCTTTCTCCGGAGAGCTTTTGACTTCCTGCCGCGATATTACTCTCCAGCATGAAACCGACCAGGCTGCTCCTCCCCCGGGTCCGCTGATCGATCACCGACCGGAGCACCCGTTCCTGTTTCGTGTGATCCTTTCCGCTGTTGGCGTGGCTGCAGTCGACCACCAGGGAAGGTTCGAGGCCCGCCTCCCGGAAGAGGGTCTCCGCCTCTTCCACGTTCTCCTCGTGGTAGTTCGGTCCCGAGCGGCCGCCCCTGAGTATCATGTGTCCGTCGGGATTTCCAGTAGTCCTGAGCACACAGGTCCGTCCCTCCTGATCGATGCCGATAAAGCTGTGGGAGCTCCGAGACGATTTCACGGCGTCGATGGCGAGCTGAAGATTGCCGCTGGTTCCGTTTTTGAAACCCACCGGCATAGAGAGACCGCTGGCCATCTCCCGGTGGGTCTGACTCTCAGTGGTGCGGGCCCCTATAGCCGCCCATGAGACGGTATCCGCAATGTACTGGGGAACGATGGGATCGAGCATCTCGCTTCCCACCGGGAGTCCTTGGTCGATAATTTCCAAGAGGAGCCTGCGGGCCTTCTTTAATCCCTTTTCGATATCGTAGGAACCGTCTAAATCGGGATCAACGATGAGTCCCCGCCACCCCAGGGTGGTCCGGGGTTTTTCGAAATAAACACGCATGACCACGAAGATCCGATCCTCGATCATTTTTTTGAGCTCCGCGAGCTTCGCTGCGTACTCCAGGGCCGAGGCGGGATCGTGGATCGAGCAGGGGCCTACTATGGCCATCATCCGGGGGTCATTCTTCCGGAGTATATTATCTATCGTATTCCTTCCCTCGAGAACGAACCGGGCCTGCTCGTCGGAGATGGGGAATTCCCGCTTGAGCGCCTCGGGGGATATGAGGGGGCGAACACCCGCTATACGGAGGTCGTTTGTCTGTACCATAGAGCTTCATTCTAATTTCTGGGTGTAATCCGATCAAGCCCTCTCTAAGGGCATCGTCATGCATCGGATACCGCCGCCTCCCCGGGCGAGCTCCACAGCGTCGATCATCACCGCGAGACGTTCGTAATCGTCGATCGAGGCCTCTTTCTCGATGAAAGCCGAAGCCCGCTCTACAGCAAACCCCTCTTCGGCGAGGGCCTCGAAGCTCTTGTCGTTACAGGAATATCCGATTACCTTTCCGGGAGCGAAGGCAAAGAGGTTCGCCGCGGACATCCATTGCTCCCTCTGCTGGACCACCGGATCACTCCCCCCGCAGGCCACCGCCTCGATCATGTATCCGGCCCGCCCGAGCCCCTCGATGAGTCCGTCCTCCTCGGTAAAACGGGGCTCCCTTCCGGGTTCGATATCCATCCTCACCGTTCTCAGACGGTTTCTCCCCAGGATATACGGCTCGTAGACCATGAACAACTCTTTATCGATCTGAGAACAGATCATGTCCAGGTGGATGGCACCCCTCGTGTGGGGAAGGATCACCGCGAAGACGGTAAGCTTTTCGGGGTAGACGTCGGTAATACTCCCCGCCAGTTGGTCGATACCAGCCGGGGTGGTCCGTTCCGATATTCCGAGCAGAAGGACACCCTCGTCGAAGACGTGGAAATCTCCCCCCTCGAGATAAGCCCCCGAATCGCGCTGATGGGCCCCGTCGTATACCTTAGGGCTCTTTTCGAAAAGGGGGTGATAGCGAAAGATCAGGTCCATGATGAGGGCTTCGGTGGAGCGGACTTCCCGGGCCATCGATCCGGTAATGAGCCCGTCCCGGTAGACCATCCCCGAATCCCGGGTGAAGTAGAGATTGGGAAGGGGAAAGAGATCGAACTCTCTTTCGGAAAGATAGGTGTCGAGGGTTCCCGAACGCTTCCTCAGTCCGGATATGCACGCCTCGGCAAGTTCCCCCGGAGGAAGAGCGTCGAGCTCGTCCCGTCTTTCTCGTATCGGAAACCTCCGCTCGAGTTCGTCGAGGAAAACCCTTTTGGCTTCAGACGAAGTGAGGACTTCGGTGAAGAGCTCCCGCACCTGCACAACTTCGCAGCATAGGGAAAGGAATTCCGCGAGCTGCGCGTGCTCTTCCGCCACGATACTCAAGGGGATTATGTCGTTGTAGAGAACGCTCCGCGCGGTGTCCGGGGACATCGATTCGATCTCTCGGCTCGGACTGTGGATAACCACCCGTTCGAGCTTCCCGATTTCCGAATTGATGAGCGCACTCATACCGGCAGAGTATCACATTGATTTGACTCTATTCAACAACTGTGATATCTCTAAGCCATGAACACTAGGAGCGTACGAGAGATACTGGATACCACCCCCGTCGGCACCGAGACCGCGGTCAACGGCTGGGTGCGGACCAAGCGTGATTCGAAAAACGTCTGTTTTCTCGAGCTGAACGACGGCTCATCGATGAAGAGCCTTCAACTCATAGTCGACAAGGGCACCGATACCGTCCCCGACGAGCTCTTGGAGCGGATAACCACCGGGGCGAGCTTGACGGTGACCGGTGAGGTGGTGGAATCCCCCGGAAAAAACCAGCGGGTGGAGATGCATGTCAAAGGATTGGAGCTCTACGGGGAGGCCCCGGCCGAGTCCTATCCCCTGCAAAAGAAGCGGCACAGCTTCGAATTCCTCCGGGAGATAGCCCACCTCCGTCCCCGAACCAATACCTTCGGAGCCGTCGCCCGGGTCAGGAACACCTTGAGCATGGCGATCCATAATTTTTTCCAGTCCAGGGGTTTCATGTACGTCCACACCCCCATAATCACCGCGAGCGACGCCGAGGGCGCGGGGGAGATGTTCCAGGTAACTACCCTTCCTTTGAACGAGCTCCCCGTGACCGACGAGGGTATCGATTATACGAGCGACTTCTTCGGCAAGAGGACATCCCTTACGGTAAGCGGTCAGCTCGAGGCGGAGATCTTCGCCACCGCGCTCTCCAAGGTGTACACCTTCGGCCCCACCTTCCGGGCGGAAAACTCGAACACCAGCCGGCATTTGGCCGAGTTCTGGATGATCGAGCCGGAGGTGGCCTTCTGCGATATTACCGGCAACATGGACTTGGCCGAGGACTTCCTCAAGTCGATCCTCGCGGAGCTCTTAGAGCGGAGCGGGGAAGACATGGAATTTTTCGACAAGTGGATCGAGAAAGGGCTCATCGAAAACCTCACCGCTATCTTGGAGTCCGACTTCGCCCGCATCAGCTATACCGAGGCGATCGAGGCCCTTCAGGACAACCGGGACAATTTCGAGTTTTCCCCCGACTGGGGAGCCGATCTGCAGTCTGAACACGAAAAGTATTTGACCGAAACGGTCTACAAACGGCCCGTGATCGTCAGTGACTATCCCCGGGAGATCAAGGCCTTCTACATGAAACTGAACGAGGACGGAAAGACCGTCCGCGCCATGGACGTACTTGTTCCCCGTCTCGGAGAGATCATCGGCGGAAGCGAGAGAGAGGCGGACCACAACGTCCTTCTTAACCGGATCCGGGAGCAGGGGCTGGACGAGAAAGAATACTGGTGGTATCTGGACCTGCGCAGGTTCGGTACAGTCCCCCACGCCGGTTTCGGCTTGGGATTCGAACGCCTCGTGCAGTACGTGACCGGAATGCAGAACATCCGGGATGTTATTCCCTTCCCCCGCACTCCCCACTCCGCCGATTTCTAGACTATCCCCCGCCTAGGAGGGCCAGGGAGAACCACGGTATATAGGTGATTAGCAGCACCGTCAACAGGAGGAACCCGAAGAAGGGGATCACCTGCTTCGATATGTCCCACAACGGTTTCTCGAACCGGTAGGAGGCCAAAAAGAGATTGAGTCCCACCGGCGGTGTCAGGTAGCCCAGCTGCAGATTCGCGAGAAAGATAGCCCCTAAATGGATGGGATGGATCCCGAAGAGATTTCCCAAGGGCAGAATCAGCGGCACCACCACCATGATGGCCGAGAAGATGTCCATGATACACCCGGTCAAGAGAAGGGCGACATTGAGAAGGAGAAGAAAGACGTACTTCGACTGGATGTTTGCCTGGACCCACTCGGTGAGGCGCATGGGTATTTCGGCGTCGATCAGGTAGTAGCTCAAGCCCCTTGCCATGGCGAGAATCACCAAAACTCCGCCTATGATGGGGATGCACTTGAGGAAGACCCGGGGCATATCGGCGAGCCTCAGGTCCCGCTTGAGGACTACGACGACCATGAAAGTGTACACCACCGCTATAGCCCCGGTCTCCACGAGAGTAGTAAGCCCCCCGAAATAGACAGCCAGTATTATAACCGGGATGAGCACCTCCCACACCGACTCCCGCAAGGCCCGGCCCGCTACCCGGGGCTCAAAGGGTATACGTTCCACCTTCGAACGCTTTGCGTGGAAAACCCCCATAACGACTAAGGCCGATACCATGAGGAGTCCCGGGATAATTCCCCCCAAAAACATGTGTTTGACGTTGATCTGCGCGGAGACCCCGTAAATGATGATGGGGAGGCTCGGCGGAAACAAGAGCCCGATGCTCCCCGAAGCGGTGAGGAGCCCGGTGGAGAAACCTCCTTTATACTTGCCGCTTCTGACCAGCACGTAGTACAGGAGAGCCCCTAAGGCAAGAATAGTCACCCCGGAGGCTCCGGTAAAGGTGGTAAAGAAGGTGCATACCACGATCGCCGCTATGGCGAGCCCCCCGGGCATCCAGCCGAAGAATGCCTGAAAGAGATTTACCAGCCGCTTTCCGGCGTTGCTCTCCGAGAGGAGGAATCCCGCCAGGGTAAACAACGGGATCGCCGGAATGGTCTTACTGATGAGCATGGTGTAGCTCTCGTTGGCAATAATCTCCAGGGGTGCGGAAATCCGGGCAAAAAGGAGAAAACCCACGCCGCCCAGCACAACGAACAACGGATTCCCCAGGGCGGCCGACAGGGCCAGCAGGATTATAAGGGGGATTGCCGCCGCGTACATAGCGTCGGAGGAAAACATCAAAAGGGTATCCACAAACATCGGCACGTTGAAGAAGAAGGTGTAGATGATGTTGATGACCGCGCTCAATCCGATAAAGGTGCCCGCGAGGAAACCGATGGAGGCGATGAGCCGCCTTCCTCCCCCCGGGGTGACCGGAAGGAGGAACCGCACGGCCATTACCAGAAATCCCAGGGGCATAACGGCGCCTACGAGCTGAATGGGGATAAGGCCGACTCTACCTGACG
>JBKHAJ010000205.1:0-6262 GCA_046542935.1 Spirochaetia bacterium
ATACCCGAACCGATATCCTTCGAAGTGGACCTGCCTATCCTAACCGGAGAGGGGTTCGTCCCCTTTCCAAAATCGGGCTCGGTCTTTACCGGACCGGTGGTGCAGGGATTCACCCGGGCGCTCAGGAAGCTCCGCTTGATCGTAGCCCCCGAGGTGTACGGCCCGCTGTGCCGGATAGACCCGGGGGAGCTCTTAGGACTCTCATGACCACACCTCTCGAACGGACCCTCGAGCGTCCCCCCTCCTGGTTTACCCGGTTCGTCAAGAACGCGGGACGGGGACTCAACGAATTTTCCATGATCGGGGAGAACGACCGGGTCATCTTAGGCGTTTCGGGGGGTAAGGATTCTCTTGCCCTGGCCCTGGCTTTGAGCTTCCGGAAGCGCTGGCTTCCCATAGACTATACCCTGTACGGAATCATGATCGACTGGATCGAATATCCCATGGGCAAAGCGGCCCGGCGGGAACTGGAAGACTTCTTCGCCTTGATCGGTGTGGAGCTTACCGTGGTGCGGGCCCACATGCACGTCGAATCTTTTCAGGGCGAATTCAGCTGCTACCTCTGCAGCCGGAACCGGAAGCGGATCCTCTTCGAGCGGGCTGAGGAAATGAAGGTCTCGAAAATAGCCTTAGGGCACCATCTCGACGATATTGTGGAGACCACCCTCATCAATCTCTGCTTCCGGGGGCAGTTCGCCACCATGATGCCGGTGCAGGAGTTCTTTCAAGGTAAGCTCCACATCGTCCGTCCCCTGTGCAGGGTCCGGGAATCGGAAATCGATAAAGTGGTCGGCCGTCTCGAGCTTCCGGTCTACGAGGTAGGGTGCCCCTACAAGCACACCAATATCAGAGCCCGGATGAAGCCCATCGTCCGGGAGCTCTCCCGGACGGACAAGCAGGTCCGGGAGCACATCTTTTCCGCCCACACCAACATCATCGAAGGCTACTCCGGTTTCGATTCGCTTCGGCCGAAAAATCACGATGAAGCACCTTGATTGATAGCGTGATCTGGAATAGAGTTAATACCGGAACCCACTATGAAATACTCTAAGATCATGAAAGAAAGGATTCGGCGGGTCCGGGTCCTGTTCAAAGAACTAGGCTACGACATATTCGAGGGTGAAAAACAAGAAGACAGCTATTCCGCGGGAATCGACGACAATAACGATTTTCAGTGCGGTTTCTTTATCGATAATGACAGCAAGTTCTTGGAAATTGCCTTCACCTTCGCCTTTTCGGTTAAAATGGGACAGTTTCTCCAAAAAAACCTCGAGGAGATGCTCAAGGTATGCTACGAGTTCGGCTGTTACATGAACATCTTCAAGAGTGAAGAAGAGATCAGCTTCTCGGTATTCTCCAAGCTCTATTTCGCCGGACTCAACTACTATGCCCTGAGGGACACTATGAACGACTTCAAGGATTGTGTCGAGGATTTAAAGAGCATCCTTGATATTCAACCCGGCGACGAGGAAGACAAACATGAAACCGCGTAATCTGATGGAAGACATCGTCATCGACAAGGTGAACGAGATCTTCGATGAGGAGAACATCTCCCGCCGGGAGGGATTATGCAGGTGTTATCAGTGCCGGATGGACGTAGCCTGCTACGTCCTGAACCGGATAACTCCCATGTACATGACCTCGAGCCGGGGGCTGGCTCATCTTAGAACCGAATACCAAAACAATCTCCAGAAGTCGGCCGACCTGGTAAGCCTGGTCAAAGACGGTATCCAGCAGGTCTTCGAGACCCAGCGCCCCCACTACGATTCTTCCTGCGAGCCGGAAGCGGAATTAGGCGAAGGACCCGTATACAACTTTCCCACCATTATGGGGAGGATCTTGAACGGCAATACCTTCGAGCCGATGACCGGGATCAAGGTCGATCTCCTCTCCGAAGGCAAACCGGTAACCATGCTGGATAAGTCGTGGCAGAATCCCTATCCCTTGATCGAGCAGACCGCGGGGACCTACCTCTTCTGGCCTTATCCGGTAAGCGCCGCGTCATTGAACGAGTCACGGGTTTTCGAGTTCGAGATCAACATCGACGAGAAAGGGTATGATGAGCTCCATCACTTCTTCGTGATGGAGCTTACTCCTGAAGAAAAGGTAAACGATGTCCTCCACATGGAAAAAACCTATAAAGTCGAAGATATATATCTCTTCCCCGTGTTGGTCCCCTAGTAATATTCACTGTAGATTTCCACGTCCTGGATTCTCCCCGGCACCTCGTCCTCGACAAAGGAGAGGACCTTATTCATTACCGATTCCCCGTGGGTGCGGGAATTAGTAACGAGGACCGCACCGATCTGGGTAAAGCACCGGGACTGGTGAAGATCCACCTCCGCGACGGAAACCTTGAATTTATTCTGGAGTTTCCGCTTAAGCGAATTGACTATCCCGCGCTTGTCCTTGATCGATACAACCTCATGGAGTTCCAGGATTATCTGAATCATAGAGACGACCAAAATGTGATTTCCCGTGCGGTTTATTCGTTGTTTACATCGGAGTCGAACAGATCTCCGAAATCGTCCATTGACAGGCCGCCCGGGCTTCCGTCTTCTTCCCCTCCGGCGCGGTCTTTCAGCGGGAGATATTCTTCATTATACAACGAAGCGAGACGAAAAACATCATCCGAGGCGTAATTCGGCGGAATTTTCACCTCGAGATTGTAGGTCGGGTCCTCGAACCCCTTTTCCATGATGTGGATCGGATCGGTTACGGTCATTGCAAAATGGGGGCTGTAGATGACCAGATAGGCCGCAACCAATACCACCACGATGACGAAGAAAAGGAGATTATCCCGGGATTGCTGCTTCAAAGCGGACCGGAGGTCAAAGAAAAAACCGTAGTCGTCAACCCGGGCGTATCGATAGTCCGCGGGACCGAAATTGTTTCGGTAGTATTCGTTTTCGAACCGGCTGTATACGGTCTCTCCTTGGTGTTTAACGATTAAAAGCTCTTTCTCGGTTTCGGCGATTTCCCAGGCGGTCCTTTCCCGATCTTCCCGCAGATTCTCCGCCACCGCTAAGGCGGTGTTTTCAAAGGACTCAGTATACTCGGCGTCCGAGGCCGGCAGCGCGGTCAATGATACGGCCGCCGAATAGAGGAAGATCAGGAATACGATGGTCGAGATGGTGATGGTTGTAATCCGGGTGATATGACGCAATGCCATGGGACTGTCGGCGTACTTGATCTGCCTGAATATCTTGAGTATTCGGAGCAGCCTCAATATCCGGGCTATTCTGACCGCTTTTATCACTTTGAGGATGTTCAATACCCCGCTCAAGCCCACGACGCCGGTTGAGCCTAAAAGCAGTGCGACGGCCTGGGGTCCTGAATTGAACAAGAGAAGAGGAATCGAGGCCAAAAAATCGATCCACCCTCTGTCGCGGAAGAAGTACTCCCCCGCCCGTTTTTCGAAGGCGGCGCCTATAAATCTGGTCAAGAACTCGACGGTGAAAAGAAGATCGAACCCGAAACCCGCTAAGATGAGGATCCTCCGCCATTCCCAAGACCACTCCGCGAGAATTGCAAAGTCCTCGAAGAAAGTCTGCACGAGGACAAGGATAATTGCTAGGATAATCAGGTTCTCGAAAAAAGCGCGAACACCTGAGTGTTTTTTCATATTCTTTCCCATATTCCTACCATCCGTTCTCCGCCGCGATTTTGTAGAACTCGTCGATCATCTTGACGTCGTAGCCGTAGAATTTGTGATTTCTCCGGGCGATGCTGAACCAGCTTTTATCGGGGGTGTCCGCCCCCCGGTCCACCTCGACAGCCGGGTTATAGCTTCTGCATCGGGAGGAAAAGATTGCGGTTATCCTCGCGGTGGCCTCGATAAACTTGTTCTCGAAAAAGCTTACATTTGAATTGACGGCACTCGTTAAAAGTTCCTTAGGCAGGGTCTTGAGCCCCTTTCCCGCCGCCTCCACTACTTTGTCGGCATACTGCGCCTGAATGGTGCCGGTAGTACTCTCGTGCTGCCTCGGCGCGGAACTGATCGATAAGATATGTATGATCGGTCTCAAGAGTAGGGAGGCATTGATCATGTTCTTGATCGGCCCCTTGCCCATGTCGAGCCGCTGAACCTTGGTCAGCTCGAAGTGGGCGTACTCTTTCCTGTCGAACACCTGATCCAGATACCGCTCGGCGACGTTATAGTAAAGGGCGGTAAAGGGCCCGGTAAAGCTTCTCCGAACCTCGGGTCTTTCGAGGATCCGGATAAGAAAAGAATAGACCTCTCGGCGGATTTCTGTCCCGGAAACGTTTCCGTTTCTGAAAAACGAGATAAAAGTGAAATCTATTTGCTCCCCTATGATCGTCTGCAGGGCCGGAAAGAGCCGACCGTTAATGTCCTCTACCAAAACACCGGTCAAGGCGGCCCAAATCTGCTCCCAATTCGCCCCGGGGAAAAAATTAGCCGACGAGAGGGTTGGAAACAGCTGAGATCCGTTCTTGGAAAGAAACAGAAGAATCTGTTCCTCCTGTTGGAGGGGGGTCAAACTCTTCAAGGCCGGGTTGGTCAGGAGGCGCCGGACAAAGGCCTGGGCTTTCTCGTTCCTCATATTCATTTTTTACTATATCGACATAACCTTCATTTACATGAACTCCTATTTACTCAATAATACCTGAAGTGAGTTTTTCGCGCATTATTCTACCCGCACTGATACTCTTTACAGCGGCTGCGAGCGGTTTCGCGCAGGAGCTCGTACCCGAAGAATCCCCGAGTGCCCTCTTCGCGAGTGAGATCGGCGACACCGACGTGGACCTCTTCTTTACCGGGTTCTGGAAGGGTTCTCTCATGGGGTCCTTCTCCTTCGGGTACGATTCGGATCAGGGTGCAATAGTCCCCGCCGTATTTCCCGATTTTGCCCCCGGTTTCCTCTTCCGGCAGATACCCGATCTGACCCTCTCCTTGTGGATCCGGGAGAAATACTTCTTCGAGACCACCATACAAGAAGACTCGAGCCTGAATACCTTCATGCTCGGGTACCGAGGGGCGCAGGATGAATTCTTGCGATCGGTCCTCATCGGAAACACCGGTGTACAGATGGGAACATACGGATTCCTCAACTTTCCCGATCAGCCCTCCAACAGCCTCGGCGCTTCCGCCTTCATGCGCTCCGAGAGTACCGAGCACGAGGTGATGATCCGCTACGAGCCCTCCGAAACAACAACCGTCACTTTCTTAGGCAATAACAGAATGGAGGAGAGTCTTATCGGGCTCCCGGAGTATCTATCCGACCGGAGATTTCTCCTCCCCGACGATGATGTGGAGGATCTTATCATCTATATCCAGGATACCGAGGGGCCACTCACCGGCGGAGACGGCAACCGGTACCGCCGGCTCGAGCCGGGAGAGGCCTACGTCTCGGAAACCGACGGCCTTATCGAGTTCGTCAAGCCGCGGACCGGCCGGGTCCTGGTATACTATACCCGCGGAGGAAGCCCGGTGGGCTCTGCCGGCCTCGGCACCGGTTTTCTCGCCGGGGAGGACGGAGACAACATCGATATTACTCAGCCTGCGGTGGATTTCGATTTCGGGATAACTTATCTTAACATCCCGCCGGAGGATTGGGGCTGGCAGGTCCCCATCGAGGGGAACGACGCCCTGCTGATCTTCGAGCCTGGGAGCTTTTCGCCCTTCGCTCTTCTGAACACCTATTCCCTCCCGGAAAACGCCCCGGCCGAGGAATGGCGAAACACCTGCTTTCTTTTGCCGAAGGACGACCGCTACGCCGACGGGAGTGCGGTCCCCATATCGGTGGATACCGGGGCGGGCTTCTTCACCGTCGAGTCGGAGCCGGAACTGGAGCGTATCGCCCGCGTGGCCGGTGAACTCAAAAAAACCGCCCGCGTCGCGATCCGCGTGAATCCGGATATCGACCCCGGAACCCATGAGTATACCTGCACGGGTAAGGGCGATACGAAGTTCGGGGTGGACCCCGAGACCGCCCGGCGCCTCTCGCTGCGGGCGATCGAACACGATGCGCTGCCGCTGGTGTGGGGCTTTCCGCAATTGAAGCTGCTGGTGCTCGACGCGCCTTCGACGGGCGACGGGCTACGGGACTTCATCGACGGGGTGCCGGCGCTGGAGGTACTGGAACTCTTCAACGCGACGATGGGCACCCCGGATTTCGCGCGCCTGCCGGGTCAGCTTCCTGAGCTGACGCAGTTGCTGGTGGCGCCGGACCCGGAGCTGGCGGCGGATGAGCGGCTGGGCCACCGCGCGCTGCGTTTCCTGCAGGGGGCGCCGAACCTG
>JBKHAJ010000206.1:0-6213 GCA_046542935.1 Spirochaetia bacterium
CTCAGGCCCTACCAGGTCTATGGGGTCCAATGGATGGAGCACCTCTGCGGCCACGGAATCGGCGGCTGTCTGGCCGACGAGATGGGTCTGGGCAAGACGGTTCAGGTGATTTCCCTCCTGCGGAGGGCATTTCACGGCAACCTGGAGGGGCCGGTTCTCATTATCGCCCCCCGGTCGCTTATCTGGAACTGGGCTAAAGAGCTGAACCGATTTTCCCCGGAGCTTCCGGTCTATATCCATTACGGTCCCGGCCGCGGCAAAGAGGATTTAACCTCCGGGCGGAAGCGGATCATCCTCACCACGTACTCCACCACCCGGATCGACATCGAGGAGCTCCTGCCCGTCGAGTTCTCCTATCTCATCTTAGACGAATCGCAGCATATTAAAAACCTCAACGCGAAAAGGACCATGGCAATCCTCAGCCTCAAAGCCCGGAAGCGATTTGCCTTAAGCGGTACACCGGTCGAGAACAACCTCGCCGAGCTCTACAGCCTCTTCCGGTTCTTAAACCCTTCCTTTTTCGGAAGTAAGGGCCGCTTTTCCCGGGAGTATGGAAAGCCCATCCAGGAAGAAAAAAATGATCAGGTGCTCAAGGAGCTCAAGAAAAAGATTTACCCCTTTATGCTCCGGAGGCTGAAACAGGACGTGCTCAAAGAGCTGCCGGAGAAAAGCGAACAGACCCTCCTGGTGGACCTCGATGCGGAACACCTAAAAATCTACCACCGGCGAAGAATCTACTTGAAGGAGAAGATCCGCGAAGCTGTCGAGAAAAACGGCTTCTTCAAGGCTTCCTTTCTCATCCTGCAGGCGATGGCGGAGCTGCGAAGGCTGGCGGGGGTCCCCGAAGATGATGGAGAGTATCCCGGGCGGTCCGCCAAGAGGGAGCAGCTGATCGACATGATCAGGGATGTCCGGGAAAACGGGCACAAGTGTCTGGTTTTTACCAACTTTCTCGCGGCGGTGGAGACGATCTCTTCGGACCTCGAGGCGGCGGGAGTGGCCAATCTGGTAATGACGGGGGCTACCGGGAACAGGCAGGCGCTGGTTAACCGGTTTCAAACCGATCCACGGATCGGCGCCTTTATTATGACACTTAAAACAGGCGGAATGGGGCTGAACCTCACCGCCGCCGACTATGTATTTATCTACGACCCCTGGTGGAACCGGGCGGCGGAGAGCCAGGCGGTGGACCGGACCCACCGGATCGGTCAGCAAAACCCGGTCTTCTCCTACCGGATCATCGCCCGGGATACCATCGAGGAGAAGATGCTCATGCTGCAGCAGCAGAAAGCAGAGCTGACCTCGGCCGTTCTCTCCTCGGATACCGAAGCGATGAAGGTCTTAAGCGAGGAAGACCTGCGGGTCCTCCTGGAAGGATAGGAAGGGTGCAATGGGAAAGAAGGAATATACCGACCTGTTTGAAAGATTAACGGTAGGGCAGCTCCACGAAATCCGTAAATGCCTCGGTTTTGATTTTAAGAAAGGGAACAAAGATGCCCTGATCACGGCCGTCTTGGGATTCTTCTCGCTTCTGGAAAAGGAGGAACAATTCCACAGGTGGTTCGAATCGCTTCCCTCCTATCTTTCCCTGGCAATTAAAGAAGCAAGTTTCAAGGGCTATATCGACGCGGAGCAGGTTGAAAAGGCGGCGGGCAAGTCTGTTTCGATGGGAAATAGATCCTACCATTACGACTATTACAAGACAAATCCCGACCTCAGGCTCGGCATCTTCGATCTGTATAGAAAGCATGATCGGAGGCTTCTCTTTATGAAACCCCTTTTCCGGAAACTCATGGTCTCCCTTCTGCCCCCTCCCCCTGATTATTCCCTAGGTCCCTGCGCGGAGCAGGATTCAAGCGGCTGGTCCGCGGCACAGACCCTCTCCGAATCCATGCCCCTCCTGCTGAAGTCGATCGACCGATTTTTAGAAGACCGGAGCCTCCATGAAAAGATCCTTCGCCGGGGCCTCAACAAGAGGGACATCAAGGATCTGAGGAAAAGCAGCGCTTTTCCCGCTTTTCCCGCTTTTCTCCAGGAAGCCGGATCGGTGATTGATCCGATCAACCTCATCGCCCGGTTTATCATGATAGATCCGGAACAGCTGGAACTATTTCGAACGAAGGATGTGCGGGACTTTATCAAAGGGCTCATAACAACCTTTTTTACCATTCCCCGGTCGGGGAGGATCGTAAGCAATTACCTTATGATTGATTCCAGCTTTGAGTTTTCCGTTCTTTGTCCCCACTTGAGCAAGGGGCAGGGTGCAAGGTGGTATCATTCGCTATTCCACCCCCATCCGCCGGCTCGGTCCCTCTTTTACCAGATAATCACCGGCATGGCCGAGTCGAAAGACTGGTTCGATGTGGATGAGATCGCCGAAAGCATTCGCATGCAGGCCCTTTCTTTTTCGATTTTGAGGAACGACTATAACGCCTCCGAGCTTTTCGTGAAGGGAGAAGAACTTCTCCTTCCGGAAGGGCCCGTCACAATTAAAAGTTGGGAGAAAGGTTTCGTACCGGACATCTATCTGACGCACCACCTTATTACCAAACCCCTCCTGAAGGGCTACTGCTGCCTGACGGCATCCCTCGGCCTTCTGGAAATAGATGTAGAGGAGCCTGCAAAGCTGCTTACGAAAAATGGTAAGCCCGCTCCTATATCCCCCTGCGAAGGGCTCACCCGGGCGAGGATCACCCCTTTCGGGGCCTGGTGTCTCGGGATTTCGAAGGATAAACCGGAGCTGCGCCGGGTAAGCTACGAGGCGATTGCCGACCGGGAGCTTCCCCTGATCACCTACCGGGGACAATCTCTGGAATGCAAAGTGTTTCTGGAGCGAATCGGTGAGCCGATCGGGGAGGACCGGTTCCGGGTAACCGAGGCAAGCTTTATCCGGGATTGCAGGGACGAAGAAGATATAGAAAATCGGATCGATGAGTTCCACCGGCTTATCGCGAAGGACCCCGCGGGCCACTGGGAAGAGCTTTTCTCCCGGGTAAGGGAGCGGGCCCGACTCTTCGACCATGAGGAGCCCTGCGTTATGATTCAACTGCCCGAGGAGCGGGAACTTCGCCGTCTTTTCCTGGAAGATAAAAAGCTTTCATCCCTGGTCGTCCGGGCCGAGGGGGGGCGGATCGTGGTAAAGCAGGAAAACTATAAAAAGCTGCGCAAAGCTCTCGAGGCGTACGGGGTGTTGAAGTCGTAGGAGACGGCCGTCCTGCCGCCCGGTCCGGTTGCTTTTCTTCGATGGGAATTTTCATTATAGTTAAAACCATGAGAACCCGGGAAATCGGGTAGACCCGCGTAACGGGAACGTATCAGGAAGGAACAGATCATGGAAGAAAGAGTACCCCTCGATAAAGCATGGCACGCTCTCGAAAGTTCCGAGGTGCTCGAACATCTCGAATCGTCCCCGTCCGGACTTTCCGAACAGAGCGCCCATGACCGGCGCGGTATTTACGGCCGGAATGTACTCGAAGAGCGTGAAGGCGTCAGTCCGCTCAAGATAATCCTGAAGCAGCTGAAGAGCCCGCTTATCTACCTCCTCGCCGGAGCCGCCGTCGTATCCCTCATCCCCGGTCATTACGTCGACGCGGCCGTAATCGCCGCCGTAATCATCCTCAACACCGTTCTCGGGTTTGCTCAGGAGTACCGGGCGGAACAGGCCCTCGACTCCCTGCGCAAGATCTCGAGCCCGAATGCGAAGGTGCTGCGTAACGAAAATGTCACAGTAATAGAGGCCGCCGAAGTCGTCCCCGGGGATATCCTCGTCCTCGCGGCCGGAGACAGGATTGCCGCCGACGCGCGCATGATTTCGAGCGGTGACCTGGAAGTCGACGAGTCGGTTCTCACCGGTGAGTCGGAGCCGGTGCTGAAGCATACCGATCCGGTCGATGAGAAGGCCGCTCTCGGTGACCGCAAAAACATGGTCTGGACATCTACTTCGGTTGTCGGCGGGCGCGGCCGCGCCGTTGTTACGGCGACCGGAATGAAGAGCAAGCTCGGCGAGATCGCGGAGGACGTGCAATCCACAGTCAGCGGCCGGACTCCCCTGCAGAAGCGCATGAACAGGCTGAGTACGATCTTAGGGATCGCGGGACTTTCTTTTGCCGGGGTTGTCTTCGGCATCGGGCTTATTGCGGGATACGAGCTTTTCGAGATGGCCCTTTTTTCGGTCGCCGTCGCCGTGTCCGCGATCCCCGAAGGGCTGCCTGCCGTCATCAGTGTAACCCTCGCCTTAGGGGTGCAGCGGATGGCGCGGCGGAACGCCGTTATCCGCAGTCTTCCCGCGGTGGAAACCCTCGGTTCGACAACGGTGATTTGTTCGGACAAGACCGGCACGATTACCCGCAATGAAATGACGGTAACCCACGTGTGGGCGGGGTGCCGAAAATGGGCGGTTACCGGATCGGGGTATTCGCCGGAGGGAGACATCGTTGCGGAGGGGCACGAGCCGAGTGAGGATGAGCGGAAGGCGCTTAAGATGCTGCTCCATATCGGAGTCTACGCGAATAACGCGAGTTTCATCCGTGAGGAAGAGGAGCACCGGTTCGAGGGCAGTCCCACTGAAAAGGCGATTCTCGTATGCTCCGCGAAGGGAGAGGGAGGTCTCGAAAGGATCGACGGGCGTCATCGAATAGACGAGATCCCCTTTTCGAGTAAGACCAAATATATGGCCGCTCTTGTAGACGGCGGGGACGCGGGGCGTGAGGTGTATCTGAAGGGGGCACCTGAGCGGGTCCTCGGTTTCTGTACCCACGCTTTCGTCGAAGGGGAACGGCGGGAGCTCACCGATGAACTGCGGAAGTCGATATCGGAAATGAATGAGGAGATGGCCTCCGATGCCCTCCGGGTGATCGGCGCCGCCATGAGAAGCGGGGACTCAGCCGCCGAATCGATCGAACCCGCGGATGTCGAAAGGGGACTTACCTTTGTCGGGCTGTGGGGAATGATCGATCCGCCGCGGGAAAAGGCCGTGGAGGCGATACGGCGGGCCGGCCGGGCGGGAATCCGGACGGTCATGATTACCGGGGATCACGCGACAACCGCCGCGGCAATCGCGCATCAGGCCGGTATTGCCCCCGAGGGGACCCGCGCGGTCACCGGTCCGGAGCTCGACGAGATGCAGAACGATGAAATTGTCCATGCCGCTTTCGAGACCGGGGTGTTCGCCCGGGTATCTCCCTCAAACAAGCTGCAGATCCTCGATGCGCTGCGTGAGAGCGGGGAAATCGTGGCGATGACCGGAGACGGTATAAACGATGCGCCGGCACTCAAAGGCGCGGACATCGGCGTGGCGATGGGCATTACCGGAACGGAAGTGTCTAAAAGCGCATCTGACATGATTCTCCTCGACGATGATTACGCAACCATCGTCCACGCCGTCGAAGAGGGCAGGGTCATATTCAATAATCTTCAGCGCGTTATCTACTTCCTTCTTGCGACGAACTTAGGAGAGATTCTCACCCTTGCCGCCTGTCTGATAATCGGTCTTCCCCTGCCGCTTACCGCGGTAATGATCCTGTGGATCAATCTTGTAACCGACGGCGCCTGTACGGTACCGCTCGGCATCGAGCCGCGGCACGAAGATGTCCTCGAACAGCCGCCGCGGGACCGTTCTGAGCCGGTTCTTGGAAAGCCGCTTCTTGTCCGTCTGGGTATTATCTCGCTGGTGATGGCCGCCGGGACGGTCGTTCTGTATATGCTCGAGCTGAGGGTCACCAGGTTTGAGCATGCACGGACGATCGCTTTTACCGCCCTCGCGGCATTTCAGTGGTTTCAGTCATTCAACGCCCGCTCGAGCACCGGTTCGATTTTCTCCGTCGGTCTGTTTTCGAACCGGCCGCTCCTTATCGGTCTCGGGGCCGCGGTCGGGCTGCATCTGATCGTGATCTACACGGGGTTCGGACAGGCAATCTTTCAGACGACCTCGCTGCGCCTGCTCGATTGGGGGATAATCTTAGCCGTCTCGGGATCGGTTCTTCTTGTCGACGAGCTGCGGAAGATCATCACAAGACATAACCGATTTCGGGGTTCCCGTCAGCACTCCGGTAAATTCACAAAATCTTGACAATTACTTCTCATTTATTTGAAACCGGGTTTTTATACTAGTATTAAAAGAAAGAGGAGTTATAATATGAAACATAAAGTTGCCGCGGTTATCATTATTTTGCTGTTTGCGGCGGTGTATGCCGGCTTTGCTCAAGAGCAGGGATT
>JBKHAJ010000207.1:0-6212 GCA_046542935.1 Spirochaetia bacterium
ACAAAATGGCCCCGGACAAACGGAGGGACGCCTTCTGCGGAAAGTTTTCGGTCATGGACGTGTTCGTGCAGTACGGCCTCGAATTTTCGGTATACAAACCCCATACGGTGCATCCGAAGGATAAGGCGTTCGAACGGAATATCGAAAGGTTCGCCGCGGTGTGTAAGATCGCCGGAGGCTTAAAGGACATGACCGTGGGCTCTGTGGGGGCGCGGACCACCGCCTTCAAGACGGTGAGGATCGACGAGCTCGCCCTGCAGAAGCACGGCATCACCATGGAGACCTATGACATGTCCTCGGTCTTTGCCTCGGTTCGGAAGCTTGAGAGCTCGGATTCCGAGGTCAATAACCGCCTCGAAACGCTAAAAAACTACTCCGATTTCAGCGGTGTGCCTGAGGGGAGTATCGAAAACCTTGCCAAATTTTCGGTGGTTTTCGACCGGCTCATCGATGAGAACGGCCTCGACGCAATAGCGGTCCGCTGCTGGCTGGAGATCCAGGAGGAGTTCGGTATATCCCCCTGCGTCCTCTTGAGCGAGATGAACAACCGAGGTCTTATCGGGGCATGCGAGGTGGACGTGGGAAGCGCCATTACCATGTACGCCCTGAAATTGGCCACCGGGGACGCGCCGACCTGCCTGGACTGGAACAATAACTACGCCGACGACCCGAACAAGTGTATCCTATTTCACTGCGGTCCCGTGCCCGCGTCGATGATGACCGGTAAGGGGAAGGTCATCGATCACGAAATTTTAAAGACCAGCCTCGGCCCCGGGTGTTCCTACGGGCCCAATGTCGGCAGGATTGCACCTGGAGATTTTACCTATGGAAATCTCCTGACCCGGGACGGGGAGATCCACTTCTATTTAGGGGAGGCCCGGTTTACCGAAGATCCGGTGCCGGAGGACTTTTTCGGCTGCGCCGGGGTGGCGGAGTTTCCGGACCTTCAGGAGAGCCTCCTGAAAATCGGACGAGCAGGGCACCGGCACCACGTGGCCTGTGGTTTCGGCAGGTTCGCCGACGCCATGGAAGAGGCGTTTACGCGGTATCTGAAGTACTCGGTAATGCGGGTCTGAGTGACCGCTCTCCGATCGCGGGGGCGGTTCTCCGCCCCGCCCGCGGCGGATCATCCGGTGTCGGACAGCTCGCTATATTCTTCTCTGACCACCCGGAGCACTCTTTCGATCCGCGGCTCGATATCGTCGAGGCTTCTCACGACCCTGTCGGGGTCCTTCTCTTTACAGGCATCGGTTATATCGCGGAGCTCCTCGACAATCTCGGCGAGACGAAGAATCCCGAGGTGATTGATAAGGGTATGGGTGCGGGTGCGGACGGTCTCGCAGTCGAGGTCTTCTATTCCCCGTCTGATGTCGCGAAGCGACCGGGGGACCGCGTCGAGGATAAGGGAGTAGATCATCTTCAATGACCGCTCGTCCCGGGCGTAGAGGGATTTAAGCTCCGCCGCCTTCGCCCGGTACCGCACCGAGTCTTCCTCGGCGGGAATCGGCGGCGAAGACGGGGTACCGGCACCCGGTGCGCCGGCATCCGGATGCCGCCCCAGCTCCCGGTAAGAGGAAAGCGTCTTCCCGAGTTCCGCCATGTCGATGGGTTTAGAGACGTATCCGTCCATTCCCGCTTCGATAAAGCGCTCCCTGTCCCCCCTGAGGGCGTGAGCGGTCAGAGCAATGATCGGAACATCGGAGGGAGTGGCTAAACCCCCGGAGCTCCTCAACCGCTCGGCCGCTTCTATCCCGCTCATCTCCGGCATCTCTATATCCATGAGCACCAGATCGTATCTGTTTTGCCCGGCCAGCTCGAGGGCCTCCCCGCCGGATTCCGCCGTCTCGGAGGTATGGCCGAGTCTGTCCAAAAATTTAGTGACCACTTTCCGGTTCACGAAGTTATCATCCACCACGAGGATGTGGAGAGCCGGCGCCCCATTCTTGACCTCACCGGCCGGCTGCTTTCGCTTCGATGCCTTGGAGGGGTCGGCCCTGACGAGCTTCAGGGTAAAATGGAATACCGAACCCTTACCGGGCTCGCTCTCGAGGCGGATCCTCCCTCCCATCATCTCGATGAGCTGCTTCGAGATGGCAAGACCGAGCCCGGTCCCGCTGTACCTGCGGGCGAAGGTGTTGTCTATCTGCTTGAAGTACTCGAATATGCGCTCATGAAGGTCTTCGGATATCCCGATTCCCGTATCGGAGACGCTAAAGGAGAGCTCGATTTGGTCCCCCGGAGTGGATTCTTCAGGCTGCTGGGATGGCTTGATTTCGAGCCGTACCTCCCCCTCTTCGGTAAACTTCAAGGCGTTGCCCAGGAGGTTGTACAGGACCTGTCTGACCCGCGTCTCGTCGCCAATAAGCCGGTCGGGGACCGAAGGGTCGATGAAGCTCGTGAGCGCCAGGTTCTTCTTCTCGGCGATGGGGGCGAGGGATCGAATCAGGGACCCGGCCGTTTCGCCTAGGCTGAATTCTTCCTCGATCAGCTCGAGCTTACCCGCTTCCACCTTGGAGATGTCGAGGATGTCGTTGATGATGGTGAGGAGGGACAGCCCCGAGTCCTTGACTATCTGCAGATATTCCCGCTCTTCTTCGGTCGAGGCGGTCTCTAAGGCGAGCTCGGTCATCCCGAGGATACCGTTCATGGGAGTTCGGATCTCGTGGCTCATCTTGGCGAGAAACTGACTCTTCGCCATGTTCGCCTGCTCGGCGGCCTCCTTCGCCTCGCGCAAGTCTTTTTCCGCATTCTTTCGCGCGGTTATGTCCTTGGAATGGGTCACCATCAGGTTGTCTTCCTCGAGTTCGAGAAGCTCCGCGGACATGAGGAGGACTTTCTCCTCGCCCCCCCGGGTACGTATGGTCAGCTCCAAATCGTGGACTTCGCCGTTTTCGTTTAATCTGCGGTAGAACTCTTCCCGCTGAAGCCGGTCGGGAACCAGCCCGATGTCGAGGGTCGTTTTCCCGAGCACTTCGTCCCGGGTGTATCCGGTTATAGTCTCGAAGGCGTCGTTGGTGTCGACGAAGGTGCCGGTATCGACCCGCATAATGCTCAATATATCGGGGGTGGCCTTTAAGATGGCCTTGAGCTTGCGTTCGGAAGCTACGACTCGGTCCCGCATCCGTTTTTGCTTGTCCACGTCGAGGAGTATTCCGTAGAAGAGGGTCCCGTATTCCGGATCGGTATAGTTCTGGGCCACCAGGTTGTACCATCGGACCGAGCCCTCGGGCAGGATGTGGGGAAACTCGAAGAGGAGCGGTTTGTTCGATTCCAGGCTCTCCGAGATGCGGTGTAAGAGCTCCGTCCTGCTTTCGCCGTCGGTATAGGGAAAGAGCTTGTCCGGAAGCTCCCCGAGCTTCCCCGGACTTGTGTCCAGGCCCAGCTTTTCGAGACCGCTGCTCAGGTAAGTGAACGCGTACGTATCATCGTCGAAGAGCGCGAGCTGAAAGATTTTCCCCGGAATATGAGTAACGATGTTCGTGAGCTGCCTTTCGCTGTGAACGAGTTTGTCCGAGGTCCTTTTCAGCTCGGTTATGTCCCTGAGCTCTACTAAGAGGGTCTCCTCCCCCTCCCAGACGGTGGCCGCGGTGCGCATCTCTACGTGCCGTACCTCACCCCGATGTCCGGGAAGCTCGATTCTAACGGTCTCGCCCGCCCCTAAGGGGTGACCGAAGGCGGTCCCCTCGAGCTCTTCCGCCTTCTTCCGAAAGAACTCCTCCGCGGTGGAGTTGGCGTAGAGGATCTTCCCCTCCGGAGACAGGACGAGAAATCCGTCGAAGCTCCTGTCCATGATGCTCCGGAACCGGGCTTCGCTCTCTTCGAGTCGCTGTTTCAAGATATCGGCCGAACCTTCGGCTTGCCCCATCCGGTATTCCTCCCGCGGTTAACTTTCCCGGCCCCTTTATGGTATGCCGGGCTCCCGGAACATGTCCTCCAATCTTCCGAATTCCCTTTCCCCAATCTGCTGAGGATTGCCGGCGAGGATTCCTATGATGTTTCTAAAGGGCTTGCCCACGTGCATACCGTCTCCGTCGATGGTGAACTCGCAGATGTCCTTCCGGTGCATGGAGCCCCGCATCTTTAAGATAGTCAATCCCCGGCGCATCTCTCCGTAGAGCTCCACGTAGCGCAGGAGGATGATCGAGTCGGTAAGTGTCGAGATATGCGCTTCGGTCACAGACATCCCCCCGGTCAAGGTCGAGGTGGTGGCGGTAAACAGCCCGGCAGTCTCCTTGTGCTTGATAAACGAGGTCAGGCTTATGACGAACTCCCGAAAACCCTTGACCGTGGAAACCCTCTCTAAGGCGGAGAGACTGTCGATTGCGACCCGGTTAGGGCCGAATTCTTCGATCTCGTCTTTGATGTAGATGAGGTGGTCCTCGAGGCTGTCTACCTCGGGATATTTGCAGACGATCTTGAGCTTCCCCTTCTTCTCCATCTTCTCGAAATCGATTCCCCACCCTATGGCGTTGCGGATGAGCTGTTCCCGGCTCTCTTCGAAGGCGAAGAGCATGCACCTCTCGTCCGCCGACACTCCGCCGGCGATGAATTCGGTGGTCATGAGGGTCTTTCCGGTCCCGGTGGCACCGCTTACGAGGATGATTGAATCACGGAAAAAGCCGCCGCCGCACATCTCGTCTATCTCCTCGTTCCCCGAGGTTATCCGGACGTTCGACGAGTGCTGCAGGAGACGGATCGATGACAGCGGTATAATCTCGATCCCTTTTTCCGGAAGGATAGTAAAGGGATATTCCCCCTTGTTGTGAGAGGCGCCCCGGAACTTGAGGATCTCGATGGTCCTGCGCCGCTTTTCGTCCTCGAGGATATTGCGAAGGATGACGACGTTGTCGGTTACGAACTCCTCTACCCCGAATCGGGCGATACCTCCGTACTCCTCGGTCCGTTCGGCGGTCATTAACGCGGTCACTCCGAGCTTCCGAAGCGCGGTGTTGAGGCGGAAGAGCTCTACCCGGATGGTGTGGATGTCGTCGAACATATTGAAGACCGCCCCTAACGAGTCGAGGACCACCCGCTCGGCGCCGATAGATGTGACGGCGTGCTCGATTCGGGCCAAGAGGGCGCCGAGGTCGTAGGTCCCGATGACGATCGTCTCGTTTTCAGAGGTCGGGGACCCGTCGACGAAGCCCCACATCTTTTCCTTTTCCCACTTCGGGATGTCCCATCCGAGGAAGGAGTGGTTCTTTCGGATGTCTTCGGGCCGCTCCTCGAAGGTTATAAATACCCCCGGACTATTATTCGTTCTGATTCCCTCGGCGAGAAACTGGGCGGCAAACATCGTTTTGGCACTTCCCGAAGTTCCTGCCACGAGGGTGGTGCGGTGTTTCGGCAAGCCGCCGTCGGTAATCTCGTCGAGTCCGGGAATGCCGGTTTCGAGTTTTTCAACAGCCATTGTTCTTTAGACCTCCGTCGCTTAGGTGAATATCCGGGAGATTGAGCCACTTTCTGACTTGTTCCAGGTCCCCTAGGTCCCCGATTACCCGCCGTTCCTCTCCCGGGGAGTGCTTGATCAGAGTGGGTGTTGCTAGAACCCGGACCCTTTCCGCCGCTTCAGGCTGTTCGAGCACGTCGATGATCTCGAACTCGATTTCGAATCCTAAGGTCGAACAGAGCTTCTTCATAGAACGGATAGCCTGCTGGGAGCGGGCGGTCCGTCCCGTGACGAAGAGGGTAAAGGCTATCGGATCATTCATTCGGCCCCTCCTTTCCGCCGATCCCGGCAGCTTCAAACGACGGACCGGTATAGTAGGACCTGTAGAAGGACACTAGGTGTCCCATGATCTCGAGGGTCAGCATCCGTCCCTCCTCGAGAAGGGCCTTGGCTTTTTTTATCGGTTCCGAGGTTGTTTTTCCCTCTAGACTCCTCTTATATAATTCGATGATGTCCCGCGGTCCCGCGTGTAATCGTCCGAGACGCCCCGCGAAATCTTTGGCCTGCTCGGAAACCTTATTGTCCTGCTTGAAGGCGCGCTCTTCTAAGCGTAACTCGAGGAGCCCGGCGAACTCTTCCGCGATGCGGGTGTACCGACCGGAATTGTCCCGGGAGAGGGGTGCCTGGAGGTAGGAAGCGGCGGTGACCCCCGTGGTCGAGGTCAACTGTCCCTGGAGGGAGGCTATCTCCCGCCGGAGATTCTCGGTAATGTCGATACCGGTCCGGATCATCTCTTGGACTCCCCCCGCGGTATCGGTAATGA
>JBKHAJ010000208.1:0-6182 GCA_046542935.1 Spirochaetia bacterium
GGCGATGGGGAAGCCCCTCGAGGGTAATCTCTTTGATGAGAATCTTCGGTTTAGTCGGTCTAAACAGGAAGAGCCGTACCACGGCCCGTTTCTGAAAGTCCACGAGGGTAGTCAAATCGAGCCTGCCTGTGCTCGGTCCGTCGGAACGGATGAGCTGGGCGTACTTCTTGTGTTCGATCTCGACGGCTATACTAAACATACCTATTACAAGTTTATTCCTCTTTGAAGTGTCGTCAAGTCTTATTTTCCGAGAGTTGACACCGGAATTCCCGCGGTGGTATGCTTTTTCGATCGGAGGATTCCCAAGAATGGAGTTTTTTCAAAGTGTGGGGGGTTTCATTTCCTCCCGGGTCGTAGTGGGGGCGGAGGTCTTGGCCTTTACCTGGAGCGAGCTGGTCTTTCAGTTCCTTATCCCGGTAGTTATTTACGTCGTCTTCTACAAGCTCGTTCTCCTGCTCGCCCGCAAGGGGACCGACCGGTCTAAGTGGAGGGAAAAGACCAGGCAAAAAATAATAGTGTGGATCCGGCGGATCCTGCGGATCGTGTTCCTGATACTGGTGATAACCCTCGTAGGACGGCTCTTGGGGAAGGAGATCATTTCTTACCTCAAGAGCCTTTTTGAGTTCATGCGCAAACCCTTCTTCGAATCGGGGAATACCCGTATATCCCTGATCACCATCATTCTTGCCGTCCCCATCTTTTATTTAGCCGCCTGGGCGGCGAGGGGAACTAGGTCCTTCTTCGACCGTTCGCTCTTGAGCAAGCTGACCATCGACGAGGCGCGGAAGTTTTCGGTCTCCAACCTCATCAGGTACGGCTCTCTGGTGGTGTTCCTGCTGATCGGGCTGTCGTTTATAGGTATCAATCTCTCCTCGTTGGCGGTGATTTTCGGGGTCCTCGGAATCGGCTTGGGCTTCGGCCTCCAAGGGGTGGTGGCCAACTTCTTCGCCGGGATAGTCATTATTCTGACCCGGCCGATCAAAGAGGGGGACCGGATCTACGTTCTCGACAGCGAGGGGATCGTTATCAAGATCCACACTCTGTCCACAGTCATCAACACCATCCTGAACGAGACGATCATAGTGCCCAACTCACAGATAACGGGGGATAAGGTCTATAATTTTACCCACGACGATCGGAGCATAGTGATCGAGAACTCCGTACAGATCGCCTATACCGCCGATCTGGAGAAGGCGGTGGAGGTCCTCGACGAAATCGGAAGACGAATCCCCTTCCGGCGTGTGGATAAGGAGCCGATCGTTCGGGTCCGGGCCTTCGAGGATTCAGGGATACTCTTAAATTTATTTACGTGGGTCGTGGATGTGAGCGACAAGTACGCTTCGATGTCGTGGGCGAATATGGAAATCTGGCGTGAATTCAAGAGGAACGGGATCGAGATTCCCTTCCCCCAGGTGGATCTTCATTTCCGCAATGCCCTTCCGGGAGGGAGGCCGGATTAGGCGGAACAAAACAGCTTCGGGCCGCTACGCCTTGGCCAGATACTCTTCCTTGTTTTCCAATATGTTCTTAAGAGTTATGTTTTCGAAGTAGTCCCGGATGTGCTTCGCCGCGTCATCCCACACTCCGTGGGCTATGCAGTGGGATTGCCGGGGGCAGGAGCTGCCGTTGGTAGAGACCAAACAGGGACTGAACTCGACCCCCTCCCCGGTGGCGTCTAAGATGTCATGGAGGGTAATATCCTTCGGTGAACGGTTTAAGGTAAACCCTCCTCCCGGCCCACGGGTTGAGGATATCATTCCCGTTTTTTTGAGCTTAAAGAAGATCTGTTCGAGAAACTCCGGTGAAATCGATTCCTTTTCCGCCAGCTCCCTGATGGACACGGGTTTGCCTTCGCAGCATTCCGCTAATGTGAGTACCGCCCGTAGGGCGTATCGGCCTTTTGTCGTGATTCTCATGATTACCTTGCCTCGCTATCCTTATTGTAGTCGGGCGTTATTCATTGACCCGTTCTACGTATTCTCGGCTCTCGGTATTGACCAGGATCTTTTCTCCCTGCTTGATAAAGAGCGGCACCTTCACTTCCAGTCCGGTTTCGACCCGGACCGTTTTGGTCGCTCCGGTTACCGTGTCGCCTTTCACCGCGTCTTCGGCCTCGGTTACCGTATACGCCACTTTATAAGGAATGATGATGTCGATGGGCTGTTCCTCCCAGAAGACCACGTCGTAGGTCTCACCCTCTTTCATGAAGAGTCCCTTGTCTTCGAAGCCTTCGACGGGAACCGCGAACTGCTCGAAGGTCTCCGCGTCCATGAAGTGATAGGCTTCTCCGTCGGCGTAGAGGAACTGGGACCTCCGTTCGGTCACATCGACCTCTTCCATGCTTTCCTGGGTCTTTATGACTTCCTTCAGGACGAGTCCGGTCCTGAGGTTCTTGAGCTTGAGGCGGACAAAGGCGGATCCTTTCCCGGGATTGACGAACTCCCGTTCCGTCACCAGATACGGTTCGTTCTTGAAGAGGAGGGACATTCCCTTTTCTATCTGACCAGCTTTAATCATTCGTTAGTAAACCTTTTTATGATGATATTATGAATAAATGTATCAGATATAGGGAAAAAAATCATCCCCCTAATGTGCTTTTAACCGTTATTCAACGTTTAAAACGTCTTTCATGGCCTGTTCGAGGGACTCCTTGGGGAGAGCTCCGGTAGCCATCTGGGGCTGCCCTTCGGTGGGAACGAAGAGGAGAGAGGGAATGCTCTGTACTCCGAAAGCCGCGGCGAGCTCCTGTTCCTGTTCGGTATTGATCTTGTAGACGTGGAGCTTGTCCTTATACTCTTCGGAGATTTCGTCTAGGACGGGAGCTATCATCTTACAGGGCATGCACCAGTCGGCGTAGAAATCGATGATACAGGGAAGGTCCCCCTCATAGTCCCATTCCTTCTTTTCTTCGTAGTTGAAGACCTTTTCTTTGAATGTCTCTTTCGTTAAATGTTCAGCCATAATCCTTCCTTTGATGAAAATCTATATATTGTGTAATTTATATATAACATACAAATAAATCGGCGGGAAGTAAAGGAAAAACGTCCGGTTCTTTGCTTTTTAAGCCGTTTTCTGGTAGAAATAAGAATGATTTCCAAGCGTCGTGTTGCACTTCTTTACGGGGGCCGGTCGGGGGAGCACGAGATTTCTCTTCGTTCGGCCTGTTCGGTATACAGAAATTTGGACCGCTCCCTGTTCGACTGCATCCTCATCGGAATAGCCGAAAACGGGAAATGGTACATGCAGGACCTTCCCGATCCTTCGGAGGGGTGTCCGGAAGACCGGCTTCCCCTGATCACGGATGAAAGCCGTCTCGTCTCGGCGGTACCGGGAAGGGGGCTGGCGACGGAAAAGGGGCATGTTCACGCCGACTTCGTCTTCCCGGTTCTCCACGGGACCTTCGGTGAAGACGGGACCGTTCAGGGCCTCCTCGATATCGTTGATGTTCCCTACGCGGGAGCGGGGGTCCTCGGATCCGCGGTGGGGATGGACAAGGCCGTTGCTAAAATGCTGTGGAGTTCGGCGGGGCTTCCGGTGGTGGAGTACAGGGTCCTTACCCGGGAGGTTCCGGGCGGTTCGGCCGCGGAGATTCGAGCTTCTTTGGGAGATGTCGTGTTTATCAAGCCCGCGGCGGCGGGCTCCTCGGTAGGTGTCCACATGGTGGATCTTCAAGAAGTTGGAGCTCGGGGACTGGCTGAGGCCTTGGAGGATGCCTTCCGGTACGACACTAAGGTACTGGTGGAAAAGAAGATAACCGGACGGGAGATAGAGTGCTCGGTACGCGGTTTTCCCGAGCCGGTAAGCTCACCCCCGGGGGAAATAGTCCCGAACCATCCCTTTTACGATTACAAGGCAAAATACATCGACCCCGACGGGGCGCGGCTGTGCATTCCCGCCGATCTCGATGGGGAATCGGCCGCCGAGGTTAGAAGGCTCGCCGTAGAGGCGTGCAGTCTGGCGGACATCCGGGGAATGGCCCGGGTTGATTTTCTCCTCGAGGAAAACACCGGCCGGATCTATTTAAACGAGGTGAACACCATCCCCGGGTTTACCAGCATCAGCATGTATCCCCTTCTCTTCGAAGCGGAAGGCTTGAGCTACAGGGACCTTTTGACGGGTATTATCGAGGATGGTGTTGCACGGTACGAGGAAAAGAGGGGGCTTACCTATAGGTACGATTTTACCAGTGATTGAAGGCGGAAATCCGGTCGACCGATTTCCGAAGCTCCTTGATCGATCGACTCCCGGGATACCCGACGAGAAGGAGCATGATCACTTTCATTTTATAGGGAACGGTGAGGAGCTCTTTGACCTCGATTTCATCGAAGGTGGTTACTACGCAGGATCCGAGCCCTTCGTGTTCGGCCTGGAGCATCATGAATGAGGCGGCGAAGGTGATATCGATAGGGTGGGCTAATTGTCCGTTGGGCATTCGATAGTCGATGTTAGTCGAGCATAGGGCGATGATTATTCCCGCTTTCCCCACGTGTTCCTGACCGAAGGAGGCCTCTTGAATCTTACTTTTCATATCGGGATTTTCGATGACTATGAACCGCCAGGGCTGCCGATTTTTCGCGGAGGGCGCGAGCCTGCCGGCTTCGAGAATACGGTCGACCTTGTCCCGTTCTATCGATTTGTCCTGAAAATCCTTAATACTCTGCCGGTTTGTGATTTCAGGCATCAAATCCATGGAAGCTCCTTGGGAAGATTTATAGTATTATAATAGGTAATATATAATTATGCAAAAGATTATTCCGGTAATTCTCTTCCTCCTTTTCCTTCTATGCCCCTCGGTATGGTTTCCGCCGCCGATTTTTTCCCAGGACGGGCCCGGAGAAAGTACCGGATCCGCCGTTCTCGACGACCTCGTCGCGGTCAGCCGCTTTTTTCCCCGGACCGAAGGGAGTCCCGGGGAGGAGCGGACCCTCGAGTACATCCGTGAGAGGCTTACGGAAATCGGAGCAGCCTACACCGAGGAAGACTTTTCCGAGATGGAGTCGGGACACTCCTTCTCCCGGAACCTCATAGTCGAAATGGGAAAGAGGGGAGCCGACCGGCTCATCGTGGGGGTACCCATAAACCACCCCGAGGACGCCCCGATTCACCATAGCGGAGCGGTAAACATCGCCCTCGCCTTGGGTATTGTCCGGAGATTCGCGGGAGAGAATCCGCCTCTGCATATAACCGTGGCCTTTTTGGGCGCCGAGTACGGAGAAGGGGCGCTGTATCCTATAGGGTCGAAGCAATACTTGACCGATTTCTTCCCCGAGGAGCGGACTACGGTCGTCTATCTCAATTACCGGACAATTCCCGTCCGTACGGTCATCAGGACCGGAGCGGATAAGATCATAAGCCCCTACTGGCTTATCGACCGGTGTTCCGACTCAATGGACCGGGCTGGCCTCTACTACCTGGTCCTGGGTAACGAGAACCAGATCTTCCGCCTGGGGATGTCCGACGAGACGACTCAGATCCGTCCCTATCTCGTTGAGGAATACCCGTCCCTGCAGCTCGACGGGAGGTACGGGACCATGACCCAGCGGGAGCGGGAGGTCTGGACCGGGGACTTTATCGCTTTCTTCGAGGAATTCATCAACGCGAACCGGGACGGATTTCCCGACCGCTGGGACCGGCATTACCTCTTTTTCCAGGCCAGGCGTTTTACGCTGATCATACCCGAGACCGAGTACCTGATTATTCTCTTGGTTTTCTTCAGCGTCCTTCTCCTCTTCGGAATTATCTTTCGCAAGCGTATCTGGAAATATCGGATCATCCTGTTTCGCAAGCTGTGGGCGCTGGTAATTCTTTTCGCCCTGATCTTCCTGTTCCTTCTCTTGGGCACCCTGGCGCTTCGGGGGATTTCCGCCGTCCGGGGTATACCGCTTCTCTGGCGGGAGCTGCCGGTGTACTTTCTATCTCTTAAGATCGCCGCGGCCTTCTCGCTCTTTTTCCTGTCGTCCCGTTTCTTGAGGAAGGTCCCCTTTCCGGTAATACGGAGCTTTTACAGTGCCTCGGCCCTCTTTCTGCTGCTCCTCAATACCGTGTTGATAAGCTTCTTCGATATATCCTTCTGCTACTATTTCGCCTGGGCCTTCTTCTGGGCATTTCTCTTTTCCCTGTTTCCTAACAGGTATTTGAAGCTTTTCTGTCTCCTAGCGGCACCACTGTGGCTTTTCAAGGGG
>JBKHAJ010000009.1:0-29104 GCA_046542935.1 Spirochaetia bacterium
GCATCATTCAGACGGTACTGCTTCCCGGTTTGACTGTCGAAAAGGAAATCGTTGTTTAATTCATATCTATACAGAAGTAGACCTTCTTTTTCATTTCCAAATCTTCTAAAGTACAGTACATTGTCATTAAACGGTCCTGGATCTATTTCCTTGATCGTTTTATATTTAATTAAATCTATATTTATAATTGATAACTCATTCTTTATCCCTATAGCTGCAATTTTTTTCGATACGAATGTAATTTCAATATCGTGATAGCTTATATCAATAATATCTTTATTACCGTACTCGCGGGGAAACGTTTTAATATGACTAACATTATATGCATAGATATTAACTGAATATAAATTTATTAATGTTATAAAAATTAAGTAAAATTTCATATTTACCTCCTAAAATGCAGAGCCTACAGTACGTTCCCACTCGGCCTTATATAACTCACGCATGTGTTTTCTCTGAAAACCCTGGGTAAAAGCTGAGAATTTAGAATCATATTCTCCATAATTATATATATTTTCAATTATGCAGCTGTAAGGATATTTTTGATCATAACCAGACAGATATTTCGCATAAGGATCTGCGTAATAATTGGTCTTACTCAAAAAAATCAATGGATCTTTTAGCTTTACATCTTCATGATACTCCAAATGCAGGTGGGGGCCCGTGGATGCGCCGGTGTCGCCGCTTCGGCCGATTACAGTGCCGGCTGGTATGTAGCGCGAACCTGTAGTAATAAATACCTTTCCAATATCCTGAACACTACCGATATCGCTGTGCCAATAAACGAATTTACGATCATCTTTGCCGTCTATGTAGAGCTCGACCCCCAACCCTTTGTTGTCATCCCACACCAGGCCGAGGGTGCCGTCGGTTACGGCGTAGTACTCGCCGCCGGGGGAAACGGCGATGTCGACCGCCCGGTGCTCGTGCTCCGCCCAGCCGTAGGGTTCGCCGGCGATTACCCCTTTTAGGGATTCGTCGATAAGACGGTAGCCGTATCCGCTGGTTACGCGGATACCCCTTTCGTCGGTATCCCTGACCGGAGCGTAGAGGGGGCCCTCGGGACCGTCAAAACTCTGGAGAACACCGGCAGCGGCAGGCGCGGAAGGGGGCGGGCGAAACCCCAGCTCATGGACCGCCATGAGACTTTCGGTATACGCGGCGAGGAGCCCCGTAAGGGTCCGTTCGTCGGATCCCGGAAGATTCGCGTAAAGAGCCAGCTCTCTGATCCGTGCCTCACCGATCGCGGCAAGCTCTTCCGCTAACGTACTCCCTTTCCCGGCGAGGATCTTCTCGGTCAGATATTCCCGGGGATCAATGATCCCGTCCAGGAGCTCACCGGCAACCGCAAGCTCTTCAGCGAAATATTCCGACAGAAGGGCCTCCCGCAGGCCCAAGACAACTCCGTCCGTGTGCCCGGAACCGGCATAGACCTTATCGGTCGCAACCATGTCCTCGAGGGTAACAACCCCCTCGCCCAGAAGGTAGTGCGCGAGGAGGAAGCTTCCCCGGGAATCGAAAATCCGTTCGGATAGGAATTCGTAGGCTCCCACATCACCCTGGGCGAATGCGAGCATGAGGTTCTCATCGGCATGGCGTTCCGAGGCCGGGGTCAGATCAGCGTAGAGCTCGTACAGGTTGCCGCTGCTTATCTCCCTTCGCCGGCTCTCCAGAACGGCGGCGATAACCGCCGCCGCGCCGCTTCCACCGGAAAAGGGATATTCATCCCGTCCGATAACGCGATCGGTAACCGACTGCATATCCGCTATTATATCATACGCCCGGGAAACATCCTTCCCGGTCCGGATCAGCTCGACGGTCTCGCCGAATCCTCCTATCAACGATTTCAAAGCGGTAACGCTGATATCGGTACCTCCTCCCCCTATTTCAAGAAACGGTCCGCCACCGAGGTGGAGCTCGATAAGCCCTTGATCGGGAAACAGCTCCCCCGCCCCGAAAAAGCGCCCCACATCCCGTAAATTCAAAATATTGAGGGTTGCACCTCCGGTAACCGCGAGGGCTCCGGCAGTGCCAATTATTCGCCCGAGGGTATGATTGAAGCCACGAATATCTTTGAAGTCGATTCCTACATCATACCCCTCGAGAATCTCCCATTCCTTAGGTAATTCGATGCGTATCCCCTCCAACCCCGCGGTGACCGCGGACCCGAGACCCGACGAGACGTAGCCCGACACGGCGTCCCGCCCGTAGAGGTAGTTTTCGAGGACTTCCACGTCGAAGCCGAAACCTTCACCCGAAGTATAACTCACCCCCCCGATCAGTCCCGAAGAGAGGTTGTTCAGGACCGTGGAACTCCCTTCCAAAAGGACTGCGGAGGATATCCGTTCGAAGGAATTAGCCGCGATTGCCGCGGCCGATTCCTGGAAGCCGCCGAAGAAGGTGTCGATACCGAAGCCCGCGAACCGGGTGAGCATCTTTGCTCCCAGAGAAATGAGGACCTCGTCGAAGGTGGCCCTGCCCGCGCTCACGTCGGCCATGGAAAAGGCGAAATCGTCGGCCATGGACAAAAGGTATCCCCCTCCGGGAATGCAGATATTGAGTACGGCATCTAGGGTAAAGTCGATGATACCTCGCGCGGTAGGGGCCCGAAACCACGTGTCAGCTTCGCCGTCGTTGTCGGCATCGTCGTCCCACAGGCGCTGGTCGTACCAGACTTGACTAAGCCGGGCGAGTCCCCGCCCGAGATCGAGTTCGAAGCGGTAGTACCGGGTGAATATTCTGCCGAGCTCGCCGAAACCCTCGTGGATAAATTTTCCCGGATCCTCCTCGTCCGCCTCGGGGGGAACACCGACGTGGGCCGCGAAGAGTCCGTCCGGTGCTTCGACGGAATCGGGCACGAGTCGGGAGATCGAATCACGCAAACGGTAAAAATAGGCCAAATGCCCGTCGAAACCTTTATCCTTCCCGGGACCGGGTTCGGGGCTCTCCCCTGATCCGAAGATCAAGCCGGAATAGGCGGCGAGGGTCTCCCCCGCCCGCTTCAGGGCCGCCCGCACAGCCTCCGAGGATACGTTTATGAGCCCCCCTAAACCTTCGAGGGGAGAGGATATGCGAAAAGGAAGGGAGAACCGGCGGTATCCCTCTATCGAGTGACGTGTCTTTTCGGTCCCTCCCAGAAGGGTCTTATCCACCACGCTGTTTCTCAGGAAGCTTTCACCCGCACGCCTGTATCCCGAGCTCTCCAGGACCGATGCAATTCGTCTATCCACCTCGTCGTTGGCACGGCCTATCCGTTCGTCCAAGGTGGCAAGAAACTCTCCGTAGATCCTGTTCGCCTCAGACGCTTCCACCGACAGGAGATGCTTTTCCAGGTTTTCAGTCAACTCATCGGTGCGTCGGGTGAGTTCTAAGGCGATAAGTCTCCTCGAGGGCCGGGGAGAGGGCGGAGAGCCGTCGGGAAGCGGGGAGGGGGAAAAAATAGTGTCCGCTTCGAGCCGCTCCTCATCCAGTTTCTCGAAGATGTAATCATAGCTTGACTTTTCCACGGTTTCATTCCCGGGAAGGGAAACCGCCTCCCGCCCGATTTCTTCCGGTAATCCCCTTTCGTCATCCCCCGGAGCACCTCCGAGAAACTTTTCGATTGCCCTATTCCGGCTTGCAAGAAGGCGGGTCCACCGGCGGCCCCACTCCTTTTCACCGGCTTCATAGGCTTGGGCGAACTCTTCGAGCTGCTTTTCCCGGGATTGGAGGATCCTCCGGTACTGGGCGGTCCATTCCTCCGTTCCCGAGTCGTGAACATCCCGTAGCCTGAGTTCCGCCTGCCTTTGCCGCCGCAAGAGAAGATCTTGATCAAGTTCGAACCGCCGGAGAAACTGCTCCCGCCTCCTGCCTCCCGCAAGCTCTTGGAGCTGCAGGGCCAGGTCGGTCTTTTTCTCCAGGAGGGCACCCTTACCCTCGATACTTCCCGGGCTAAAACCGTCGAGCAACTCGAGCTCGTACCCGATCCGAGCTTCGGTATCCAACCGTCTCGAACCGTAGAGGCCGGCACATACCGCGGTAAGGGTGTCCCAGTCGATCACCTCCGATTCCATGAGGTGCTTGATCTCGTTTCGGAGGAGCATCCTCTCATCGCCGAGCTCGAGGCCGCGCTCATGGGCCGCGGCGGAAAGTCTTTTCCTATCCGAATCGAAGCCCCTGTAGAGGGCGCCTAAAAGGACCGACGGGTCCCCGCGGTCCTCCAGAGCGGTCCGGTCGAAACGGTCGAGCAGGCCTTCCTCCGTTTGCGGGTCTTCAGGTATGCCGAGAAGACTTAGGAGCGATTCGAACCCGCCGCGGGTCATCCCTCCTTGGTAGGCGCCCCCCGTCAAAAGAGTATCCAAAGTTTCTCCGGTTTCGAGGAATCGGAGCTGAAGGGACCGTATCCTGCTTATCCGTTCGATAAAATTCGCCCTTTCCGATGCGCCGGAGGGAGCGTATACTTCCTCGTTGAGGCTTCGGATCTTCCCGGCACGGTCCGCGAAATCTATCGCTAGGCCGAAACTTATCGCCGCCGTAACCGGGTTCAGGGTGAAGAGGCAGAAGAAGCCGACGGCGGTACATGCCGTGGCCTTGCCGTCGAAATCGGCCGCCGCCGTTTCCGCCCGGCCCTTCACGGTGTCCGCTATCATCCCGGTCAAGTCCATATCGTGGAATCCCTGATGAGGACTGAACATCTCCTTCTCGAAGAGGGACGAATACTTTTTCAGAAGCACGCTGTCCCCAAGGTATTTAGAGACCGCGGACGCCCGGGAGGTGAGATACGCGTCGGGATCGAATTCGATCAACTCGATAAGCTTATCGAGCATCTGATTGTTCTCGAGACCCACCGGCGAGGGGCCGTTCTCGAGATTTTTCCAAAGGAGGAGCCCGGCATCCCGAAGCCAGACCGCCGGGTCCCGGAGAGCGGCAAAATCCCGGACAAAACCCCAGAGGAGGTGTGAATCCTCATCCGCTGCGGTGAGGGGGGCCTTCTCGGCCGCTTCAGCGGCGCCGCCGAAGTAATCTATCGATTCGGATAGAGTAAAAACCTCCCCCGAGGCCTCGATAAGCCGGGCGTGGAGCTCAACGAGCTCCCTCTCCGTGTCGAGGGAGTTCCGCTTGAGCTCATCCTCGAGAACGCGGACGGTATCGAGAAGGGAGAGGGCGCGGATTTCCTCTTCGGCGAGCCGCCGAAACTCGGCATCGAGGGCATCGGACCGGGGGGAGATCTCTTCGAGTATTCCGGTAAGACGGGTCACGTCTTCGACCTCCCCCAGAAGGCGCTCGTAGTCTTCCCGGGGGCTGTACAGAGCCGATTCATACCCCTCCCGGGCGTAGCGGTAGACGGCCTCGGCGGTGAGGAGTTCCGTTCCCGCGGCCTCGAGAGTTTCCAGGGCTTTTTCCCGCTGTGTGAAAAGGGCTTCCTGCCGGGTCCGGAGCTCTTCGAGCTCCCGAAGGAGAGATCGTACCTCGGCATCGATACGCTGGCACTCCTCTGCGGCCTCCTGATGGGCGAGAAGCGCGGGTTTAACCGCCTCGAGATAGTAGGTATCCGCTCCCCGGGAGAGGGCGTCGAGATCGGTGCCGAGCTCCCGTATCCGGAACTCCGCCTCGAGGACTCTCCTCTCCCGGCCGAAGAAGATATCCCCCCTCTCCCGGGCCTCCTCGGAGGTACTCCCGGGAAGGGTTCCCTCCGGATGCGCCCACACCGCGAGGGCCTTGTCGAGGAGGTCCCCCATTTCCGATTCGGGGTCGACGAAAAAACCGTCGATGAGCCCCGGTTCCTTTACCGCCTTCGCCCCGGCGATCCCGGTGAGTTTATTCATGAGCACGATCATTTTCCGGGTATCGGACAGTTTTTCTTCGGTCTCGGAGAGAATAATACCGAAGGCCGCGGAAAGGAACCCTTCGAGATCTCCGCCGGAGGCGCCTGCGCGGATACGGTGCTCGAGGAGAAGTCTTTCCATTCCGCTCGTCCCGGAGGGGGCGATAGAGTCGGCGAAGTCGGAAGGATCGCCGTCGAGAACCGGGTGATACCTTCCCGCATCGGCGGTTTCGAACATTTTAGCAAGGCGCCCCGCAATATCTTCCACCGACTCGACCGAAGGCCGCATTTCCGCCCCGGTATCGGCATAGAGGAAATCGAGGGCCTCCTCCGCGGTACATCCCGAGGTCAGGACCCGATACGCCGCGGCGGTACCGACGGCCGACGCCGCCTCGCCGCTTCCCGCACGGTACATTCCGGCGAGGACTTGAAGGGTATTCTCCGCATTACCCGCCGCCAGGAGGATCCCCTCGAGGATTTCCGCTTCGCCGCCGAGCCGGTCCTGCTCCCCGGTCAAGAGGGGCCCGGGAAGTAAAAGCCCCGCGTTCAAGACCAGTAGATCGGAGACGTACCCCGGCAGTTCCCCCCCCGCGGTGAGGGAAAGGACCGAGGAGAGGGGGTCGACGAACCGATGTTCCGGCCCTTCACCCCTGAGCCCTTCGAGAAGCCCCGCCGTCTCCCCCTGAAGGAAAGCCGTGCGCTCTTTCCGGGACGAGGGGAGAAGGAAGGCGAACTCCTCGGCGAAGAGAGCTGAAACCGCCTTCCGGTTATACTCCCGCCGCTCATCGGCGAGGAAGCCGTCGGCGAGATTAAGCTCTCGAAAGGAGAGGTAATCCCGTCCGTCCAGGAAGTCGAGGAGCACATCGCTTCGAAACATCGGAGAAAGACGAAACCCCTCATCGCACGCTTCGAGGCATGCGATGATTTCCCCGAGGTCCGCGACAGCGGCTTCGGAGGTTTCTCGAGCGAAGAGATCGGGGTTCACCAAGAGCGTAAGATCCCGGGCGGCATCGACCTTACCGGCATCTAAATCCTCGGCATCTCCGGTAAAAACCGCCCTCTCGAAGCGGGCCCTTTTCAGGTGCAGCTCGATAGCGCCGCGGCGCAGCTCAGCTTCGGTGGGGGGTCTGAAAGCGTCGTTTTTCGTATGGGGCCCGCCCGCCTCGAAAAGCATATCGTAAAGGACCCGGGCCGTGTCGTATTCGAGAATCACCCTCTCCTCGAGACGCCCCGCGGCTGCGGCCGCCGCGGCAAAACGGTATTTCCGCTCAGCCCCGGGCGGAGTACCCGATGCGGTCCGATAGGCGGAGAGAACCTCCTCCGTCAGCCCCGTCAAACCCAGCGCTGCGAACTTCCCCGCCCAACCGCTCAGGACGGTTTCATCCGGCGGATCGGCCGGGTCGAACTCGAACCCCTCGGCCTCGCGGGCCATGACTTCGAGGGATTCTAAACCGGGTCCTCCGGCGCCGTACCGGGACGTAAGGAAGGCTTCGAAACATTTCTCCCGCTCGGCCTCGAGTCGGATCCGCAACCACCCCTCCATCGCCTCGAAGTAGGCTTCGGCGTAGGAGTCCCTCTCCCCAAACAGGTAGTCGTCCCGGAAAGCCGAGGCCTCATCGATCATCTCCCGGAGAAGAACGGGATCCTTGAGTCGGTATATCTCGATCCGTTCTTCGTAGATTGCCCGGGCCTCGCCGCTTTTCTCCCGTGCCTCTTTTGTTTTTTCCGAAAGCGAGTCGATGTGAGCCTCCGTCTCGGTAACGCGGGTAAAGACTTCAGAGAACCGCGTTTCGAATAACTCCATAGCGGAGACACTCTCGTCGTAGGCAAGGCGGGCCGAATCGTACCGTGCAAGAGTCTCTCCCCTCCGCGGCCTGTCTGAGGAATCGGATTCGGCGTATTTCAGGACCGCCTCGGCGACGCCGAGCTGCTCCCTCAGGTGGGACTCCACCGCTCGAAAGGCCGCGAGATCGTGGTCAAAGGTATTCATGTAGCTCTCGTTCAGGGAAGCGGGACCGGCTGCCTCTCCTATAATTTCGTCGAGGAGGGATTCGAGATCGCGAACGGACCCGCGGATTTCCGCCCCGAAAACAGCATCGGCGCCGGAGTCCCCGGCAAGGGATTCGAGGATCCTGTAGGACTCCATGAGAGGCGTGGTAACCGACTTCAGCTCCCGTTCGAGTCCCGACCTTTCGGCGGCTAGGATCTCGTCGAGGCGTGCCGATGCGCGCTCCCGCTCTTCGAGGAGTTCCCGCCGTTTCAGTTCGAAAACCGCGGATGTTTCAGAGCTCAGCCTCCGGAACTCATCGTTCCATTCCGATTTCCGGCGCCAGTACTCTCCGAGGCGCCGGTTCCAACCGGACTCGAGATCCCTCCACATTCTCCGGGACGCCGCTTCCCAACCGTTTTTCGCTTCGAGAAAACTCCCTTCCACGCCGCTCCACCTATGGAGCTCGGCTTCGAACTCCTCGATGCGGGCCCGGGATTCGCGGATCCCCTCCTCGAGAAGTTCCTCCGCTTCAGGTTCGGCGAGGTCTTTTTCGGTATGCTTCCGTAGTGAAAAAGTGTCCCTGAGCCGGGCGAAGAGAAACCTGCTCCGTTCCTGCTCGTAGATCCGCTCGAACTCCCCCGCGGCGTCTTCGCCCGCTTCAGCGAGCGCCTCCTCGAGGCCGGCGGCGAATCGGTTGTCCCCGGTAAGACCCGCCTCGGCGAGCCAGCTCCGGGCTGCCGCCTCCGCCTCGTCTTTCCACCCCGCGATAAGGTTTTCCCGTTCCGTTATTATCTCCTTCTCCCACAAGGAGAGATCTCCCTCGGCGCCGTAGAGTCCTTCCTCGGTACGCAGAAGAGGATCTCCCGCGGAATCGAGGCGGGAGGATTCTGAGCCTTCCGAATGGAGATAGAGATACTTCCGATTGGTTTCCTCCACCGTTTCCAAGAGCTCTTCGGTTTTGATCCGGGGAAGAATACGGAAAAACCGGCGGCGGATCCAGTCCGATATCCGTGTAGACAGATTTGGGCGGTCCCGGACCGGAGGATTTGCGAGCTCGAACCGGTACAGGTGTTCCGTGAGTATTCCCGGGTCCCCCTCTTGAAAGATACGGTCGAGCTCGAAATCGTAGGGATTACCGAGAATTCGCGAAGCGGTCAGAAAGATAAAAACCAAGACCGCCGCGAGGGCGGCGCGCTTCCGCATGGTGTACCTCCACACGGATATACATCCTCCCGCGGCCCGGTGCTTCAGTTTTATTGACTTTTTTTAAAGGCCCCCGTACCTTGTACTGGTTATGCAGAAAAACCTAACAATTCCTGACCGTAAAGACATTCCGGCGGACCATACCTGGGACCTTTCGAAACTCTTCCCCGGCGACGAGGAGTGGGAAGAAGGGCTCAAAGAGTTTCAATCGATGATATCGAAAATCGAAAGCTTCAAGGGGACCCTCGGGGAGAGTCCTGAGAGGCTCAAGAGCTGCCTCGAATTCATGAACGATCTCGGCATCCTCGAGGAACGGCTCGGATACTACGCTCAGCTCAGGATGTCCGAGAACGGCGGAGACAGCTCCCATCAGGCGAAGATGGCCAAGTTCGTACGTGCCTCGGCCGAGGCGGAGACCAGGGCGAGCTATCAGGTCCCGGAGATCCAGGCGATTCCCGACCGGAGGATGGAGGAATTCTTGAGCTCCGACATTCTTGCCGAATTCGTCATCTATTTGAAGAAGATCCTCCGGTACAAACCCCATGTCCTCACCGAAAACGAGGAGCGGCTCCTCGCCATGCAGCGGGAGGCCAACCAGACCGCCGTGAAGAGCTTTCAGGCTTTGACCGACGTGGACATGGATTTCGGTACCGTAGAGACCCCGGAGGGGCCCCGTCCCTTGAGCCAAGCAAGCTTCTCCTCGTTCCTGATCGACGGACGGAGAGAGATTCGGGAGCGGGCCTATAAGCAGTTCTACAGTGTGTACGAGGGGCACAAGAATATCCTGGCGTCCCTCTTCTCCGGGAGCGTACACCTGGATATCTACCGGGCAAGGGCGAGGAACTATCCTTCGGCGCGGAGCGCGGCTCTGTTTCCCGACAAGATGCCCGAAACCGTCTACGACAACCTTATCGACGCGGTCCACGGCAGCCTCGACGTTCTCCATCGGTATTACCGCCTCAGGAAGCGGATCCTCGAAGTGGATAATCTACGTCACTACGACGTCTATGTCCCCCTGGTAAAGGATTTCAAGGTGGAACACACCTACGAGGAGGCGGTGGAGAAAGTGGTCGACGCCCTGAAACCCCTGGGCGACGAATACCGAAACACTCTCGAGAAAGGGCTCCTGGGCCGCTGGGTCGACCGGTACGAGAACAAGGGGAAGCGCTCCGGGGCTTTTTCTGCGGGCTCCTACGCGGGGGACCCGTACATCCTGATGAACTTCAAAGAGGACGTTCTCAGGGACGTCTTCACCCTCGCCCACGAAGGGGGGCATTCCATGCACAGCTACTACAGTGTCCGGAACAATCCCTTTCAGCACTACGGCTACACCATCTTCGAGGCCGAGGTCGCATCCACCTTCAACGAGCAGCTGTTGGCGGATTATATGATGCAGCGGACCGAGTCGGAGGAAATGGAAACCTATCTGGTAGGAAAGCAGGTAGACGATATCATCGCCACGATCTTTCGGCAGACAATGTTCGCCGAGTACGAGCACCTAATTCACCGGATGGCCGAAAGCGGTGAACCGCTGACGGTAGATACCCTCCGCACCACCTATCGAAGCCTTCTGGAAACCTACTTCGGAGCGGACATGAGATTGGAGGGCGAGAGCGATCTGGAGGGACTCCGCATCCCCCACTTCTACCGGGCCTTCTACGTCTACAAGTACGCCACCGGCCTTGCCGCGTCCGTCGCCCTGGCGAAACGCATCACAGCCGGCGGCGGCGAGGAGCGGGAGGCGTATCTTTCTTTCCTCAAGTCGGGGGGCTCCCGGTTTCCTCTGGAATCGCTCAAAGTGGCGGGGGTCGATATGTCGAAGAGGGAACCGGTAAACGAAGCCTTGAACACCTTCGCGGCCTTAGTCGATCGGCTCGAGAAGCTGCTTACGAAGTAGGAACGGGGGCACCCTCTTCCGATTAGAGGGAGTCGAGAAAGCCGGTTACTATGCGCAAGAACTCCCTCGGCTTCTCGGCATGGACCCAATGACCCGCCCGGGGTATAACAACGTTTTCGGCCCGGGGAAAGTACTCCTTAATCTCGTCCCACCTTTCGGTGATCTCGGCTCGGGACTTCTCTCCTTCCACGAAGAGGACCGGACCTTCGAAGACGCGGTTACCCTCGAGACCGGCCCAGATTTCATTGTAGTGCCGGGAAAGGGATTCGAGATTCACACGCCAGGCAAATCCCCCTTCATCGGTTCGCCTTAAGTTTTTGAGGAGGAAGAGCCGTACCATCCGGTCGCTCACATAGGGTTTGAGCTGCTCTTCGGCATCCTTCCTGCCGGTGATAGATTCGACATCCACGTGCTCCAGAGCGGAAAAGAGATTGCCGTAGATCGGCTTGTAGGGAAAGGGCGCAATGTCGACCACCACGAGTGCCTCCACGTCCTTAGGGTACCGGAGGGCGAGCTCCATCGCCGTCTTTCCCCCCATGGAATGTCCCATAACAAAGGGTCGCTCGATAGTGTCGGCATGCATCAGACGGCGGACATCCTCGGCCATCGCCGGATAGCTCATCTCCTCGTCATGGAAAGACGAGCCGTGATTTCGCAAGTCCGGCGTATAAACCGCGTAACCGCGGGCAAGATGCTTCGCCTGGCTTTGCCAGTTATCACCCGAGCCCAACAGCCCGTGAAGTATAATCAGGGGCCGGCCGCTTCCGTATTTCGCGTATCGTAAGACCTTCCCGCTCATCCGTCTCCGGGGGCCTCCCGGGGAATCTCCCCGACTCCCGATAAAACCAGATGGGGTGAGTAGGCGAACTGCTTCATGTTTTCTTCGGTGGTGACCCCCGTCATTACGAGGACGGTGTCGATTTCAGCCTCGATTCCCGCGATGATATCGGTATCCATCCTGTCTCCGATGATGACCGTATTCTCCCGCCGCTCTCCGAGACGCTTCAGCGCCTGGCGCATCATCAGAGGATTCGGTTTTCCCACGAAGTAGGCCTTGCTCCCGGTAGCGAGCTCGACGGGAGAGATGAGCGCCCCGGTGGCCGGAACTATTCCCCGCTCGGCCGGGCCGGTCAGGTCGGGATTGGTACCGATCAGCTTGGCCCCGCCTAAAACCAAATGGACCGCGTGCTCCACCGTTTCGATATTATAGGTCTTCGATTCCCCCACGACGACGTAATCCGGATTCACATCGTTCATGGAGAAGCCGCTGTTGTACAGGGCGTTGATAAGACCCGCTTCCCCGATAACGTAGGCGCTCCCCCCCGGACACTGACCGGCCAGGAAACCGGCGGTGGCTAAGGCGCTGGTATAGAAGTGTTTCTGCTCCACTTCGACCCCGAGACGCTTGAGCTTCTGATGGAGCTCTCTCGGCGAACGCTGGCTGGAATTAGTCAGGAAGAGAAATTTCTTGTCGTTGCTATGGAGCCAATCCACGAACTCCTTGGCCCCGGGGAGCAGCCGGTTTCCGTGGTATATAACTCCGTCCATGTCGCAGATGAAAGCCTTCTTGTCTCTGACTTTGCTCACTTCGATCGTCACTTTACTTTCCTCGTATTCTTCGTATTATTCGTCTTGCCGCAGCCGCCGTTCTACTTCGTCGATAATCCGGTCGGGAGTGGATGCTCCGGCCGAAAGCCCTATCCGGGAATACCGGAAAACCTCATCGGGAAGATCCTCCGCCCCCTCCACGTGCCAAGCGGGCTTTCCCGTTTCCGCGGCGGTAGTGTAGAGACGGGATGTATTGGCGCTGTTTTTTCCCCCCACTACGACCAGGGCGTCAACCTTCTCAGCGAGACGGACGAGGGCGTCCTGCCGCTGCTCGGTGGCGGGGCATACGGTGTCGAGTATTACCGCATCCGGGTTTCGATTGAGTATTACCCGGCAGGCATCCCCGTACTCGTCCTGCTTCAAGGTGGTCTGTCCAATTACCGCGAGGGGCTCGTCCGCGGGAACTTCACCCGCCTCTTCGGCGTTATTCACGACGATACTCTTTCCGGCATAGCCTTGCAAGGCCCTGATCTCGCCGTGCTTCCGGTCGCCCACTAGGATTACGGTATACCCCAGGGAGGAGTACAGAAGGGTCTGCTCCTGGTTCCGGACCACCAGGGTGCAGGTGGCGTCGATTATTCGAGCATCCCGTTCTTCCAAGCGGCGTCTGACCTCGGGAGAGACGCCGTGGGCCCGAACTATCACCGTACTCCCCGGGGGGATGTCGCCGGGATCGTCGGCCTGCCGGATGCCCCGCTTTTCGAGCTCTTCCAACACGGTTCGGTTATGGATGAGGGGACCTAATGTATAAATCCGGCCGCCGGTCCCGGTTCCCTCCCCCTCGGCTGTGGAGAGTGCCAAATCTACAGCCCTGCGGACCCCCATGCAGAAACCCAGGACCTCGCCGCGAACAACCTCAGGCATCGCTCTGCCTCTTCCCGAGGAGTCTCCGGATGAGGGAGCCCCGGTTAGGCGTCTTCGCCGGAAGCGGGGTCCGGTCGGGTACCGACTCCCGGTTCACCTGCCAGCGGCTGGGAGCGGCGAAGATGTAGGCCGTCTCCCGGTTCCGGTTATGCACCGGATAGAAGGTAAATTCCCGATCGGCAAACTTCACTTCCAAGGGGCCGTAACTCTCGTTCATCCCCTCGATGATCTCTTCAATGGGTAGAGAAGCGTCCACATCCCGAATGTTTCCGCTCCGCCGGTTTTTTTCGCCCAGGATCCGTTCCCGGAACTGAGGATTCATCTTGACGAGCTCACCTTCGAGATCGAAAACAGCGGCCGGGAACTCGATATTCCCGATCAACAGATCGCCCAGGGCGCTTAAGGCGGTAATCTTAAGCGAGCGCATCTCGCTCACCTGGCTCAAGTTCTTGTACAGGTCGGTTATTTTTTCGCCTATCGGGCCCATGCGGGATACTGTCCGGACAGGATCGAAATTCGAGTAGAGACTCATCTCCACCGCCCGGTCGAGCTCCTTTAAGAGATTCCGGTTCCGGTACACGATGAAGCCGAAAACCGTCGCGGCTAGGACCGACCCGGTCAGAGAAACATAGAGAAGGATCTCCCCTAGAAAGCGGGCCCGGTCCGCGTTCAGTCCCGCGGCGGAGCGGAACAAAAAATACCCCAGGACTCCCGGGATCAGGATGAAAACGAGGGAGGTAAACAAAGAGAGGAGCTGGGCCCTTCGTGTTTGAACAATCATCTCGTGTATGCTCCCTAAAACTCCCTGAGAAGTTCGATATCCTCGTTTTTGCCGATTACGATAATAACGTCCCCCTTCTGAAGGACATCATCCGGATTGGGAAAGATAACGAGCTCCTTGCGTACCGGATTACCCATCTCGTCCACCGAGACCTCGGTCCGTTTGACGGTGACCACGTTTATCCTATACAGGTTTCGCAGGTCGAGCTGCCGCAGGGTCTTGCCCTCGAAGGAAGGGGGAACGAGGATCTCGGCGACGCTTATCCCCCTGTCGATGGGGATCCGATCCAAAATGCTCGGAGAAATCAGCTCGGCGGCGACCCTCCGACCTTCGTCGATTTCGACGTTTATGACCTCGTTGGCGCCTATTTGCCTCAGAACGTGCTCGTGGGTCCTCGATATCGCCCTGGCCAGGATGTAGGGGACGCCGATTTCCCGGAAGAGGACGGTGGTGAGGATACTCGACTCCACATTATTGCCGATGGCCACCACCGCGACATCGACGTTCTCCAAGGGGACATTCTTGAGCGCATCCTCATCCGTGGTATCGATGAGTATCCCCTGGGTCACCGTGTCTTTGATTCTCTCTACCAAACCCTTTTGATTATCCATGGCAATCACCTTCGCCCCCTTCGCGGAGAGGGCGGTGCACACCTCCATCCCGAAGGTCCCCAAACCCACTACGGCGAATATCCGTTCCTTAGCCATTTCTCATAAGCTCCTTTATCCGATGAGGATGTCCCCGTAGGGATACTCGTACTGAATTTTCTGTTCCTTTTCCGACATAGCGGCGAGTATTGTCAGGGGCCCTGTCCTTCCCATATACATCAACAGAATGATAACAACCTTCCCCACATTAGATAACCCTCCGGTAATACCCGCGGAGAGGCCCACAGTGCCGAAGGCCGAGACCGCCTCGAAGAGAATCCGTACAAAATCAAACCTCTCGGAAATGCTCAGGATAAAACTCCCGGTAAACACGGCTGTCAATCCGAAGAGGATGATCAAGATGGCCCTCAAGACATAGTCCTTGGAAACGGAGTGACGAAAAAGAACGATCTTACGCTCGTTGCGGAGAATTGACTTTACGTAGCCGATAACAATGGTCAGAGTGTTCACCTTGATGCCCCCCGCGGTGGATCCGGAGGCCCCGCCGATAAACATGAACAGCACCATGATCAGGTAGGTGCCCACCCGGAGGTTCGCGATGGGAACGGTATTGAATCCGGCGGTACGCAACGTCACCGACTGAAAGAAGGCGGCCAAATACTGGGTCCCCGTCCGGTAGGACCGGAGGACGTTACCGTGCTCGAGGGCGTAGAAGAGGAGCGTCCCCGTTACGATAAGCATTCCGGAGACGGCCAGGACGACCCGGGTATTGAGGGTGAGTTTTAGAATGAATTTTTTTTTCTTGAATATCCTCCGCTCCACGAAATCCCTGCTCCGATCGGCGAGGTTGGCGAAGACGACAAAACTCAATCCCCCGAAGATAATCAAAAAGCAGATGGTAAGGTTAATGAGGGGACTCCCCGCGAACTGCTCGAAACTGGTAGTAAACAAAGCGAATCCGGCGTTACAGAAGGCGGAAACCGCGTGGAACACGGCGAAGTACGCCGCCTCGCCGGGACCGGTCAGGCGGGGCAGGAATCCGATAAAGAGAAACGCCGCTCCCAAGGCTTCGAAGGCAAAGGTGATAAAGATGATCTTCTTGAGGCTTCCACTCAAGGCGGTCATGTCTTTTTCGCTCAACACATAGGAAATAAGGAGCTTTCCCTCCAGCGACACACTCTGCCGGAGGACAAAGAGAACGAAAAAAGACAGGATAATTATGCTGAGTCCCCCGATCTGGATCAGAAGCAGGATGACCGTCTGCCCGAATAGGGTAAATGCGGTCGCGGTATCCACCACGATGAGCCCGGTCACGCACACCGCCGAGGTTGAAGTGAACAGGGAATCGATGAATCGAAGCCCCTCTCCGTCCGCAGTTGCCGTGGGCATCATAAGGAGGGCGGTTCCCGTGAGGATAACCAGGAGGAAGCTTATTAGAATCGTCCGGGCCGGGTGGGAAAAGAGCTCCACCACGAAGAGATTGAGCCTCTTGAGTTTCTCCCCGACATCGAAGATAATATAAAAGCCCCTGAAGATGATAACGAGGGGAAGGATCTCCGAGGCATATCGCCCGAGGTGCGAAGGCAGGGCCAGCCGGAGCGCCAGCAGAAAGAGGAACAGCCCGATCAAAAAAAGCTGTACCGCATTCCGCTTGAAAAAAAGTCTCTTGTAGGTTACCCGTCGGTATTCGCTCAAATTTTCGACGAAAAAAAGGCCTAAAACCGCGATATAAACATATACGGAGAGTCCCCGCCACGCGGGGGGCAGGGGTTCCACATGCTCGAGAAGCAGGGCGGCTACCCCCCCTATAAACGAGAAGAAAACGAACAAACGGAAGTATTTCATGTAGAGTATTGACACGATAGTATATTTGTCTTGAAATTGCAATTACTTAAAAGTAGGAGCGTTCTATGCGAAAAACAATAATTATCTTCCTGATCCTTCTCCTCGGCTTTTCAGCCGCCGGGGCTTTTGCCCAGAACCTGCAGGGCTCCTGGATTATGGATACCGAAATGATACAGGCAATGACAAATGAAGCCGTCGTGTGGGGATTCGCCGTTCCCGAACGGGAAAACCGGATTACGTCCCTCACTCTTAATAAGGAAAATATTGCCTTTATCGAGTACGCCGGAAAGGAGTACCGGGCCGTATGGGAAAAAAAGGACCAATTCCTGATGCTCGGCTTTCAGGGGGGGGACACCATCTATGTCACCATCGCCCCAATGGGAGACAACCGGTACAGGTTCAGCTACACCCTGGCCAACGGGACCGAAGTCCTCGATACCGGGTACCAGCAGGAAACCTTTCTTAACTACCTAGGGACAATGCGGAAGAAATAGAAGTGCAGTTATGACCGACACACCCGGAATTCCCGACATTCTACGACGCAGATACCTGTGGATGAAGAGGCACGCCGCCTCCGAAGTGAGGCCCGGCACGGCCGTGGAGATATTCGCCGAGGACCGGATCGGGCTCATATCCGACATCACCGCGGCGGTGAGCAGGACTGAAACGAGCCTCTTCTATATCCAATCCTGGAACGATGTCGACGGGACCGCTCAGGTGCTGATTCAGTTCGACGCGGGGGAGAAGGAAGAAACCCTTATCTCCACCCTCTCCGGGATCCCGGCGGTCAAACAGGTGAGTAAACGTCCCACCTATATGCGGACTTACGGGAAGCGGGTCATCGTCATCGGAGGCGGCGCTCAAGTAGCTCAGGTGGCCTTCGGTGCTATTACCGAGGCGGACCGGCATAACATCCGCGGCGAGGCCATATCGGTGGACACTATGGCCGTGGTTGGGGAAGACCACATCGCCCAGGCCATCCTCGGAGTCGGACGGCTCCACAGGGCGGCGGTCTTGGTCCTCGCGGGTTCCCTTATGGGGGGGACAATAACCGAGGCGGTTCGGGAGCTGAGGGAATTCTACGGAGTTCCGGTTATTTCCCTGACCATGGCGGGTTCAGTCAACGACGCGAGCGATCTCGTGGTGACCGACCCGACGGAAGCCGGAGTCATGTCGGTCATGCTCATAAGTCACATCGGCATGTTCGATCTGTTGGAAGTCCACGGCGACCGCTACTGAGATCAGTACGAATCCGGTTCATACTCCAAATCTACTTTATTATCGAGGGATGGGCAAAGGGATAGGCAAAAAGGCCCGCGGTAAACGCGGGCCTTTTCTATGAAATAAGCTTGGCTCTACTTTTTCTTTTTCTTCTGCCGCTTCTTTCCCCGTTCCTTTCTTTCCACCGACTGAGGCCGGGTGGGGACCTCGGGTTTCTTTTCCTCTTCGGGCTTACCGGCTTGCGGTATCTGGGGTCCCTCAGCGGCGGGCTTCGCCTGTTTCGGCATATCAGGAGCCTTGAGCCTGTACTTTTCCGCCTCTTTGGCTTTCCGCCGGCGGGTCTTCCGGTTCATCCAGCCCATCAGGACCGGAGAAGCAATTAAAATCGAGGAGTAGGTACCTACGACAATACCCACGATAAGATTCAGGGCAAATATCTTGATGGCTCCCGAACCGAAAATGTAGATCGCCGCCACCGCGAGCATGGTGGTGAGCGATGTTATCAAGGTCCGGCTCATACTCTGGTTTATACTGGTATCCACGATGACCCGGTAATCGTTCTCTTTCATGACCCCCATATTTTCACGGATCCGGTCGAAGATAACGATGGTATCGTTTAAGGAGTACCCGATGATGGTGAGGACCGCGGCGATAGTAGCCGTGGAAACCTCGAGCTGCAGGGCTCCTATAAACCCGATCATGATAAGTACGTCGTGGGTCAAGGCCGTTATAGCGCTGACCGCGAAGGGCAGCTTGAACCGGAACCAGACGTAAGCCAGGATCAGGGCAAGGGCGAGCAGAGTCAGATAGATGACTTGTCCGCTCAGATCCTGGGAAAACCGGGGTCCCACGTAATCGCTCTGCTTAACGATAATCTGATCCGCGCCGAAGTAGACACCTAACTCCTCTTCGACTTCGGAGGTCATTTCCCGGACGAAATTGTCCAACTCCCCGGTCTCTTCGACCCGGACGATGTATTCCTGGTTGATCTCGTCACCGACGGTTTGGATCTGCACATTTCCTATATCGGACAAAGCGTTCCGAACCTCGTCGATGCTCGCGTAGATCTCCTCTTCCGACCCCACTATAAAGTTGACCGGAATGGGTACTTCGGTAAGCTCCACGGAGTGATTGAAGCCCACCGCCCTCTCGGTGGGGATGGTACGGTCCGCCGATTCTTCGAGTATGACCGAAACGCCGGGCACACGGTTTATCGCCTGGGAAAGCACCTCCAGGCTGGGATATGCATGGAAGGGGAAGGAGTACCGTTCGCCGGTTTCTCCCCCGATGGTAATGACGGCGGAGTTCCCGGTCACATTCATCAGGGCGTCCTCGTCTCCCTCGTAGAAGACTTCGAATCCCACCGGGACTATCTGGACCCTCATGTTGAGCCCGGCCTGGAAATCTATACCTAAGTTGAATCCCCCCTGCAGAAATGTCCCTACTAAGAGTCCGGCTATGAGGAGAACGGAGAGTACGGGCATGAAAAACCTGAGTTTCGAGAATTGTATTACCCTGTTCATTGTGCCTTCCTCCAGGTGATGCTGAGTTTCTTCACTTTGAGTTGTTCAATGGAGAAATCGAAGATAAGGCGCGAGACGAACAACGCGGTGAACATGGAGGAAAGGATCCCTACCGCCAGGGTATAGGCGAAACCCTGAATCGGGCCGCTTCCGAGCTGACTCAAGAATATGGCGGCGATAAAGGTCGTGATATTCGCGTCCATGATCGTCCAGAAGGCCTTTCTGAATCCCGCCTTCGACGCGGCCTGGGGCGATTTTCCGAGGCGATACTCCTCTTTGATCCGCTCGAAGATGATGACGTTCGCATCCACCGCCATGCCGACGGTTAGGATAATACCTGCAATACTGGTCAAAGTCAGGGTCAGGTTGAAGGCCGAGAGGATCGAGACCATGATAAACAGATTGAGCACGAGCGCCAAATCGGCGACGATTCCCGCTCCCTTGTAGTAGATGAGCATGAAAATGATGACCAGAATGAATCCGAGAGCAATTGCGCGCAAGCCCAATCGGATAGAGTCTTCCCCGAGGGACGCTCCTACCGACTGCTGATTGACGACCTCCAGGTCCACCGGTAGGGCGGCGGTTCGCAGTATCAAGGCCAGATCGGTGGCTTCCCTCCGGTCGAAACCGCTCATCCGGACCGACCCCCGGATAGGCTCCGATATCCGGGCACCCGCCTTCACCTTGTCGTCTAAGACGATAGCCAGGGTGTTGCCCACATTGTCGCTGGTCAGGGAATAGAAGATGTCCCCACCCTCGTTATCGAGAACGAAGTTAATGACCGGGCGTCCGGTAATAGGATCGCTTCCGACTTGTGCGTCCTGGATATGACTTCCGTCGAGGCCTTCCTCTTCGTAGATGACTATGTACCGCTCGAGCTCATCAATCCCGTAGGCATCGGTGGCATAGAAACCCCGGATAACCGAACCCGCGGGAATAAAATCGGGAGTCTCGAAATCTTCGATGTCCCCGGCGAACTCCTCGGGATTCTGCTGGATATACTCCTGGAGCTGCTCGGTAGCCTCGTCGTTGACGATATGGAAGTTGAGGCTCCCCTTTCCCATCAGGAAAGAATAGATGCGGTCCGGATCGGCGGCGCCTGGAATATCCACGGCGATCTGTTCGGTCCCCTGGCGGCGTATCTCAGGCTCGGTGACTCCGAACTTATCGATTCGGTTGCTGAGAATCTCCATAGCCCGGTCGACGGCGCTCCGCCTGTCCTCCTGGGTCGGCTCTTCCCCGAGCCGCTCTTCGAGGCTTTCCATATCCGCTTCGAGGAGTATGCTCATACCCCCGGACAAATCGAGTCCGAGCTGCATAATGTCCCGTTCCTTCTCCTTGACCGCGATGATCTGCTCCCGGTAGTGACCCTCGAGGTACCGGAAGACCGCCCTTTCGTCGGCAAAGCTTCGAAGAACGTCCTGGACCGTCCAATCCCGGGGAGCTCTTTGATCCTGGAGTTTATAGTTTTCTTCCGCCTGATCCGTCATGAAACTAAACTCTCCGGGCAGGTCGGTTTCATCACTTTCGGAAGCGAGATTTTTTAAAGTTCTCAGTCTTTCAGCCGCCATTCTTTCGGCGTAGTCCCGTATGTTTTGTCTCGACGACGCTGCGAGCTCCTTTTCCTGCTCCGGAATCCGAAAATACCATTGGATGGTCGGGTAGAGAAAGGAGCCGCAGATAATGAGCACAACGAGAACGATGAATAGTCTAATGCGTTTACTCATACCTTATCTCCGGCCAATGGATGTTGCTTGTGAAAATGAAAAAACCGCACCTCCCCATTGGAACGGCGCGGCGTCGATAACGGACCTTTTACTTCTTTTCTCCGAGCTCGGTGGTTTGCTGTTCTTCGTCCTTCCGTTCGAGGACGTTGGCGATAGCATTCTTGGAGAACTCGATCTTCGTCCCTTCGTCTACCTTGAGAACAACGGTATTCTCTTTGACCGACTGAACGACTCCCCTGATTCCGCCTATCGTAGCAACTTTGTCCTTGGGCTGCAGCGAGCTGAGCATGCTCTGGGTCTCTTTCTTCTTCTTGTTCTGAGGTCGAATGATCAGAAAGTAGAAGATGAGGATAACCAGTCCGAAGGTCACGAAGGTGGTAACCAATTGTCCCGAACCGCCCTGAGCATTGGCTCCGCCGGCGGGGGCACCCATGAGAAGTGGCAATTGCGCTAAAAAAGTATTCATAAGATGTAACATCCTTTTTAATTGGAATTAGAAAAAACTACCATAGAAAAAATACATACGTCAAGGAGTCAAATCGTGGATGTCAAATCGTGGATACCTTACCCACGACCTCGGGGACGTCGAAGACTCCGAAGAGACGCTTGAGCGAAAGAATGCCCGAATATCCGGAGCCGCTTATCCGGTTGTAAGCTTCCAGGACTTTTTTCATTCCCTCCTCGTCCTCGTTGTACAACGCCTTGCAGAAGGCCGGTTTGAACAACCCTTCATCGAGGAGCCTTTCGAAGGAATACGAAGAGTACTTTCGCGCTTCCTTGCCGTCCACGATGGCGGTATCTCCCTGATATCCTAGAGTAAAGACGAAATCCGATTCTTTCATAAAATAAGAGTATATCCCGCGGAGGGACTAAAAGAAAAGCCCCCGCGGCGAGTGCCGGGGGGCGTTCGATTTTTAGTTTATCCGTCGGAAGACGGGGGGCTTACATCATGCCGCCCATTCCGCCCATTCCGCCCATACCGGGGGCTCCGCCGCCGCCGGGCATCGGCTTCTCATCCTCGGGAAGATCGGTAATGGCGCATTCGGTGGTCAGGAGAAGCGCCGCGATGGAGGCTGCGTTCTGCAGGGCCGAGCGGGTGACCTTGGCGGGATCGATGATTCCGACCTTGACCATATCGGTCCATTCCATGGCCGCGGCGTCGAATCCGATTCCCTTCTTCTCGTTCTTCGCCTTTTCGGCGATGATGGATCCGTCGAGACCGGCATTCTGAGCGATCTGCCGGATGGGCTCTTCGAGGGCCCGCTTTACGATCAGGTATCCGACCTTATCGGCCTCATTAAGATCGCTCGTGTCGATCTTTTCTAAGGCGTGGACGGCCTGAATCAGGCATACTCCACCGCCGGGGATGATTCCCTCTTCGATGGCCGCCCGGGTTGCGCTCAAGGCGTCTTCGACCCGGTGCTTCTTCTCTTTCAGCTCCACCTCGGTGGCGGCGCCGACGTTGATGACCGCGACCCCGCCTGCGAGCTTAGCGAGCCGTTCCTGGAGTTTTTCCCGGTCGTAATCGGAAGAAGTTTCTTCGATCTGGGCCTTGATCTGAGCGATCCGGTCCTTGATATCCTGCTGCTTTCCGCCGCCGTTGATGACGGTGGTGTTTTCCTTCTCCACCTTGATCGACTTAGCGGTACCGAGCTGATTCAACTCGGTGGTCTCGAGCTTGAGTCCGAGCTCTTCAGCGATTACCTGACCGCCGGTCAATATCGCGATATCCTCGAGCATAGCCTTACGCCTGTCGCCGAAACCGGGGGCCTTGACGGCGACCGCGTTGAGGGTGCCCCGGAGGGTGTTTACGACAAGGGTAGCGAGGGCTTCGCCTTCCACATCCTCGGCAATGATCAGGAGGGGCTTACCCGCCTGAGCCACCTTTTCGAGGATGGGAAGGAGGTCCTTCATATTGGAAATCTTCTTATCGAAGATCAGGATGTACGGATTTTCAAGAACCGCGGTCATGGTTTCCCGGTTGGTTGCAAAGTAGGGAGACAGATACCCCCGGTCGAACTGCATACCTTCCACAAAGTCGGTGGTCGACTCGATGGTCTTCGATTCTTCGACGGTAATGACCCCGTCTTTTCCGACCTTCTCCATGGCGGCGGCGATCTCTTCGCCGATTTCCATATCGTTGTTCGCGGAGATCGACGCGACCTGAGCGATCTCTTCTTTACCCTTGATGACTTTGGAAGATTTCTTGATCTCTTCCACGGCGATCTCTACGGCCCGGTCGATTCCCCGCTTGATTCCCATGGGGTTGATTCCCGCGGCGACGCTCTTGATGCCTTCTTTTATAATCGAATAGGCGAGGACCGTTGCGGTAGTCGTACCGTCACCGGCGACATCGTTGGTCTTGGTCGCCACTTCCTTGAGAAGCTGAGCACCCATGTTCTCATATTCATCTTCCAGCTCGATTTCCTTGGCCACACTGACCCCGTCCTTGGTAACGGTGGGAGCTCCGAATTTCTTGTCGAGAAGAACATTTCTTCCCTTAGGCCCCAGGGTGACCTTTACGGCGTTGGAGAGTTTCTGAACGCCCTGGAATAGAGCTTTACGAGCATCTTCGTCAAACTTCAACTGTTTCGCCATTTGTATACCTCACTTGTTTTGTTTAATTATAATATAGTGTTTCACGAATCTATTGGGATTATTTCATAGCATAAGATACAAATACTTTCCATGTGCATCAACAAAAAAAATAGAAAAATTTTAGGGAGAAAAGGCGAATTTAATGAAAATTCCGTTCATTTCAGTCGAGATTAAGAGAAGTGACACGAAACAAGGTACTCGAGCTCATATTGATTTGGCGTTTTTCGGAGAAGAACCCGAAGCTCTTTCAGCGAAAGGTCCAAGAAAGTCTGACCACCCTCTCCCGGCACGAGATGGGCGAAAGGGTGCAGGTTCACTGGAATCTCGCCGCGGTTCCCTTTCTTTGCGACGAGTTGGAGACGGGAAAATCGATATTCCGGCGGGTCGCCGACCGGTGCAACCTCCACGGCGACAGTATCATCCCCATGGGATATGCCGGGGCCTGCCACAGCCTGCTCACCGAGGAGGAGCTGAAGAAAGAGCTCGGCTGGGCGATAACGAACCCCTGGGGGACGGGATTCCAGGACCGTATGGGGCTTACCGTCGACCACATGATGCCCCATCAAATGGATTTTCTGAAAACCTCGGTGCGAAAGATTTACAGCGACTCTCATTACACCTGGCTCATCGCCCCTCCTCTGTTTATCCCCAGGTCTGCGGAGGATCTCAAGCCGGGGTCTCTGGAGTTCTTCGATCACGGATCGTTCAGGGCCTTCCCTTTGATTGTGCCCGCGGGCGCCGGGTCTCCTCTCCTCTATAGGCTGCTCAAAAAATCGGTATCCCGTCTGAACGGCCCGATCATCTTTCTCTTGGATTTTACCTATGCCGATGAGCCGGCCTACATCACCGAGCTCCTCGACACCTTAGTCCGCCTGGAAACCAAAACGAAAATTCGGTTCCGCAGGCTCCGGGAGAGCTTTTCCGGGGCGGGCAGGTATCAACCCGACCGGGAGGACGCCGGTAAGCCGGGGCATCTCCGCATTCCCGGAACCGAAGTCCCCCTCATACCGGCCCCTCACGAGCCGGTGGACCGAATTCCAGCGGCCGACGCGGGGAGGGTTCGCTACGGAATCCTCAAAAAAGCCCCCTATTTCGATATTCGAGACGAGATACGCCGTATACTGGAAAAATCCGCCGGCTCGAGCCGCCCAGGGAAATCGGCTCAGATATCCACCGAAACTACCGCAGCGACCCCGGTAGAGCGACGGCTTATCGCCGATATGCCGGGTACGGTTCTCCTGAAAGAGCACGGCTTCGAGGTCCTCTTTAACGGAGGCCGGTTTACCGATATTCTCCTTCACGGCGTCTCCGCCTTGGCCGGACTTCCCTCGGAAACATATCTGTGCGTCTCCGGTTCGGTATACCGCTCGGAGCCCGAGGGGACCTATTCCTTCGAGCGTGAGGAGGTGCGGGGCTTAAGAGAGATACTCACCCTCGACGCCGGCCAATCGGTGGAACCGGGGAAGATCATAACCGATTATCTTCTGGTCGCAGACGGGTCTTCCCTGGTAATCTCCTGCGACATTTCATACCCGGTCTTCCCGAAACAGATCCTCATCCGGGAATACGCACCGCTGGAGATACCGATATTCCTCCTCGCTTCGGATGACGTGGTAGAAGTCAGGGGATTCTACCCCGACAACCGATGGTATTCGGCGGTTCTTCCGGCTCAGCCCCGCGTCTACGAGCTCCCGGGAACCCTCTTTCAGTTCCGAAAGGATGATATCCTTTTCACCGTTGAGTTTCCCTTCGTCGAATCCTCCCCTATCGAAATTCTCCCCGTCAAGTTTCGTCACCACAAAAAGGAGCTCCTCCTCACCGCCAATCCCCGGGGGAACTACTACGGCGGGAGCTCCGACGGGATAAGCGGGTTCAGGGAGCACTTCATCATGCTGCTCCGGGCCGAAACCGAAGGTTTCGAGGAGCACGACTCCTATCCCGGAGATGCCGGAGAGCGCCTTATCGAAGAGCTCCAACCCGGCTGGATCGCCCGTAGTTCTTAGAGAGTGCCCCCGATCGTGGGGATAGAAATCCACCAATTAGCCGTGATAGCTTGAATTACTCAGCCCACACTGCTTTGATAAAAGCCACGTTCAGCTAAAACCCTGAGCGAACGTGATTAAGACCAATTCCATCCCCACGATCGGGGGCACTCTTTAGTTCTTAGATCCCGGCAGTGATCAAAAACTCGAGCCTTTGTTTCAAGTATGTACATTCTCTCTAATATAGTGCATATTATCAGTATGAGCTCCCCTCTCCGAAAGACGGTCCGACTCCGCTGGGTCCTGGTCGTTTTTTTCACGAGCCTCTCTCTCCTCCCCTTGGCCCTCTTCGGTACCCTGACCGCCGTGTTCACGGCTTCGTACTTTACCAAGCAGTTTACAGCGACAAACCGTCAGATCGTGGACGCCGTCACCTACCGTCTCGAGGATTTCCTATACACTGCTTCCCGGGTTATCGAGCACCTCGGAGACAGCATCGACAGGGCGGAAGCCTCTTCGGTACAAGTCCATATGGATTCGCTCCGGGACAGTTTTCCTTTTTTCGAAAGCTTTCGAATTCTGGACCGTGGGGGGACCCTGGTGTATATTTCGCCTCCCGATCCCGGTCTCATCGGGCACGACATGAGCAGTACCGCCTATTTTTCAGGCGGTGCCGGCGAAACGGTCTTTTCCGAACCCTTTATCTCCGCGGCAACCGGGAAACTGACGATGACGGTTTCCTATCGGGCGGGGGACGGAACCGTTGCGGGATCTATGCAGTTATCCAAGCTCTACGATATCGTCCATGCCTTCTCCACCGAAGCCACGGGATCGGTCATCATTACCGATTCCGCGGGATACGTCATCGCCCATCCCGATTCCCGTTTCGTCCGGGAGCGGTATAATTATTCCGCCCGCCCCTATATACACGCCGCCCGGGAGGGGACAAAAGGGACGATCCCGTACACCGAGGAGGGGGACCGCTACCTTGCAACGGTTGCCACGATGCCGCGCACCGGGTGGATCATCTCGGTAACACAGAAGAAGTGGCATGCCTTGAGGTACTTGAGATCGTTTCTGACAATCCTCGCTGCCGCCGGCCTTTCCTCTATCGGAACGGCCCTTTCCATCTCCTGGATCGTGGGACGCCGAATATTCCGGCCCCTGACGGCCCTGCAGCGCAGTTCGAACCGGCTCGCCAGGGGAAACTATCAGGAAACCCCCGAAGATGTTCGGTACGAGGAGTTTCGAGACGTGATACACGCCTTCAACCGGATGAGCCGGGCGATCCGGCAACGGGAAGAAGAGCTTACCCGAAGCCGGGAGGGGTACCGTGCCCTCATCGAACATGCCAACAGCATCATAATCCGGTGGGACACGGACCTGAAATACACCTTCTTCAACGAGTACGCCCAGAAGTTCTTCGGATACTCCGCCGAAGAGGTCCTGGGGAAGAGTCTCGTCGGGATAACCGTTCCGGAGAGCGAATCTACCGGAAGAGACCTCATGCGGATGCTCGAGGACATCCTACACGATCCTGTTAAATACAGCTCCAACCAGAACGAGGTCGTTACCCGCCGGGGCGAAAGACGGTGGATCCAGTGGTCCAACCGGCCTATCTATGACGAGAACGGTAATCTTACGGAAATTCTCTCTATCGGCACCGACCGAACCGAGTTCCGACGGGCGGAGGAACAGATAAACCGCAGCCTTCAGGAAAAGGAGATACTGCTGAAGGAGATCCACCACCGGGTAAAAAACAACATGCAGATCATCTCGAGTTTAATCAATCTTCAGTCCCAATCGATGCACGACGTCCGGGACGCAGACCTGCTGCAGGAGTGCCAGAACCGGGTCCACTCAATGGCACTCATTCATGAACAGCTCTACCAGAGCGATAACTTAGCGGATATCGACCTCGAGAGTTTCATTCGGGATCTTGTCGGCTATATGTCCGATACCTACCTAAACGGCCGCGATTCGGTCCGGTTCGAACTGAAGACACGCAAACGCAGGATGGATTTGGAACATGCCGTTCCATGCGCGCTCATCCTAGGCGAGCTCGTCTCTAACGCCTTGAAATACGCCTTTCCCGGGAGCCCGAAAAACGGCATTATAGAGATAGTCATCGACGACGGCGAAGGTCCCGGGCGGACCCGGCTTTTCATCCGCGACGACGGTATCGGTATGGACGTTCCCGCCGACACCCTGCGGCATCCGGGGATGGGGCTTCAGCTGGTGTCCGCCTTGACCCAGCAGCTGCACGGGGAGCTTACTGTCGAAAGCGGAAGGGAAAACGGCGGAGGAACATCCTTCACCATCGATTTTTGACTCAACAGATTAAAGAGGAGCCGCTTATGGATACAATTATCATCCGTGGTCTAAAATGCAGCTGCCTTGTCGGTGTGAATCCGGAGGAACGGACCCGCCGGCAGGACATCCTCATCGACCTCGAGCTTTCCCTCGATTTATCCGCGGCGTCACACTCGGACGATCTCGAGGACACCGTCGACTACCACGCCTTGGCGGAACGGGTGCGCGGCACCGCCGAAGAGAGCGGCTTCTTTCTTATAGAACGATTGGCGGGAGAGATAGCTGAGGTGTGCCTGAAAACCCCGCCGGTCACGGCGGTCACGGTAACGGTCCGCAAACCGGAGGCCCTCGAGAACGCCGATTATCCGGCGGTCAGGTTGTACCGGAAGCGGTAATCCTCAACCCCGCGGCGTCAGAACGACCAGCCGAGGTTCGCCCCGAAGAGGAAATAGGCCGTCCTCAAAACGCCTCCGGGAATCAGGAGCAGGGCGATTACAGGCTCGGCGAAGAAACCGCTCTTCCCGCCGTTCATTACGGTGAACTTATATCCCCCTTCGAAGAGCATCTCGAAACCGACCGCGGTTCCATATCCGTATGCCGTTGACGGCGCCTTTCAGGAAGTATCCCCTGATGCCTCCGAGAACATTGATGTAGGTGATACCGGGAATGAATACGAACCCGCCGGTGCCCTTGAGGCTCAAGAACGGTGCCAGCGCCCTTTCGTAAGCGGCCCCTATTCCGAAGGAACTGTTGATCAATCCGTTTACGAGCCATGTGGTGTCCACGTGGACTGCGTTCAGAGGATTGCGCCCCTCCGGCGCCGCCCCCGGAAGGTCAACGGCGAAAACAGTGCCGCCGGCGACGAAAACCAATACACCGACTACCAGGATGAGAACTATTTTCCGCATCTCAATCTCCTCCCCCGATAAACTTCAAAAAAGTTTGATCCTTTTCACCGGGAAAGTAAAGCCCTGAATTAAAAAAGCCGCCCCGAAGGACGGCCTTTCTGAAGTTTTGTTTGCTGCTCTACAATGTTAGAACGACCAGCCTATGTTGGCCCCGAACATGAATCCGCCCAAATTGCCGGTATAAGAATAACCATAATAGGAATAGGTAAACGGCTGGAAACGGAACCCAATAA
>JBKHAJ010000209.1:0-6125 GCA_046542935.1 Spirochaetia bacterium
CAAAGCTTATTATGGTGGACGAGCCGTCCATAGGACTCGCCCCGATCATCGTCAACGACATTTTTGAAATCCTACTCAACTTGAACAAAGAGGGGTACGCCATCCTCCTTTCCGAACAGAACGCCAACAAGGCGCTCAAGGCCGCCCACCGCGGCTATGTTTTGGAGACCGGGAGCGTGGCCCTCTCCGGAACCTCACAGGAGCTCTTGAACGATCCGAAGGTCCGGGAAGCATATCTTGGAGCGTAATGATGGAAGAACTAATTGCACAGGTTATAAACGGACTGTCCCTCGGAAGCATCTATGTGCTGCTGGTAACGGGATTCAACCTCCTGCTTCTCGTGGCAATGATTATCCACTTTTCCTATCCCCAGGTGGTCGTCTTTTCGATGTATATATCCTGGGTGGTCCTGAACCTGACCGGGAACAATATCTTCTTGGGAATGCTGGCGGCCGTCGCCGCTTCGATCCTCTTCAATGTCGCAACCGCTCCGATGTTCCAGCATGTCATGCGGAAACGGGGCGAGGTGGATATCAATGCAACCATGGTTATATCCCTAGGACTCGGGATGATCATAACCGATGTCCTGGCGAAAGAGTTCAACCGGGGTTTTCCCATCTCCTTTCCGAAGGCGTTAGTGGGGGAAGGAGCTCTGATAAATCTCGGGCTGGTCAACATAACCAGGGGACAGGTGTATTCACTCGGAGTGGGGATTGTCGCGGTAGCCATATTTTTCTGGCTCCTGTACAAGACCCGCTCGGGACGGGCCTTTCGGGCGATAGCCGAAGATCCGGAGGGAGCTAAGCTGGTGGGGATTCCCCTGCTCAAGACCGGACTCGCGAGCTATGCCCTGACCGGTCTCTTGGGGGGGCTTACCGCGGTACTTCTCTCGATGCTCCTAGGCTCCGCGTCACCCACCTTAGGAGAACATGTGGCCCACAAGGTTTTGGCGGTGTCGATTATCGCGGGACTGGGAAACCTCAAGGGGGGGCTTATCGTAGGACTTCTCTTGGGAATCGTGGAGGCGGTCATTCAGGGGTACATCTCGGGCTCTTGGTCGAACGCTATCGCTTTCGTCATTATGCTGGCGGTTATTCTCGTCAAGCCGCGAGGATTGTTCGGAATAAAACTTTAAGGTATACTTTGTAGCCTGTACCAGGAGGAAACAGTTTGACTTCAATTGTTTTTAACTTTTTAGCAATTACGGCGATTTATATACTCATGAGCTGGTCCTTCTACCTGCCCTACCGGGTCGGCCAGCTCCACTTCATGACCGTCGCGAACATGACCATCTCCGGCTACTTCGGTGCCTACGCGGCCCTTAATTGGAACTGGCCCTTTTTGATCGTATTTCTCGTAGGGATCATCCTAGGGGCACTGATCGGGTTCCTGGTTTCCCTGGCAATAGGGGACGCTCCCTGTTTCGCCGTGGTCATAGTCGGATTCACCTTCATATTTATAACAAAAACAATCGTCGAAAATGTGGATGCCTTCGGCGGGACCCTAGGGATGTTCGGTATTCCCCGGATAGCGGAAACCGGAGGCACCAGCAGGCTGCTCCTTTTCTTCGTAGCCTACGCCTTCATCCTCATCGTGGGATTCTTCATTTACCGGTTCGACCACTCCCGATTGGGAAGGGCGGCCTCGGCTATCTTCGTCGATAAAGACCTAGCCACCTCCTTCGGCGTCAACGTCAAGCGTATGGGGATGGGGCTGCAGACCTGGGCGAGTGCCCTAGGCGGCGCCAGCGGCGTACTGTACGCCTACATTATGAGGAACCTGTTTCCCGACTTTTTTACCTTCCATTTGGTGGGAGTATGCATGACCATGCTCTTCGTGGGCGGGTACGCCACCCAGTGGGGTGTCGTTTTGGCGGCCCCCGTGCTGTGGGGAGTGCCGCTGCTTTTTCCCTCGGCCATCCAGTCCTGGCGGATCGTTATATACGGAGTGCTCCTCTTGGTCGTGCTGGTGCTCAAACCGGAGGGCGTCATAACAAGGCCTTTCGTATACAATACAGAAAAGTTTCTTTCCCTTAAAATTTTGAGGCGAAAGAAATTAATAAAAACACACACGTAAAAGGAGTGTACGCATGAAAAAGAACACAATTCTCAGTATTCTGATAGTGGTGTTTCTCTTAGTTTCGGGCTTCGCCTTCGCGGGCGGTCAAGATGAAGCCGCCCCTGCAGGGCAGCAGGCCGAAACCGAAGACACCGGCGAGGTAGTGGTCGACGAATGGGTAATCCCCTTTCTCAACGTTCTGACCGGACCTATCGCCGGAATCGGTGAATACCTTCTCTGGGGAGCCGAGCGGGCCGCCGAAGAGATAAACGCGGCGGGCGGTGTGCGGGGTGTACCCGTACGGATCCAGGCGATCGACACCGGAATGGACCCCAACAAGGGGATCGTCGAAATGGGCAAGCTCGCAGAGGGCGATGCCTTGACCGTGATGGGTCCCGTACCCGAGCCGGTCATCATGGCCTCCATGCCTACCGCGGTGGAAAACAGCCTCTTCGCCTTCACCGCGACAACCTCGTACGAGTACGCGGTCGAATTCTTCCCCTGGTCGATCAGCTGGTTCGCCCCCACCGACGCCAAGCTTCCTCCGGTTGTAACCGCCTGGGCCGAGAAGTATCCCGACATGGAGGGTGTTGTCCAATTCGTCGAAAATTACGGCCCCTGGCCCGGTATGGCCAAGGCCCATGCGATCGGTATCGAAGCCGCCGGCAAGACCCCGCTCAATGATGTCGAGGTCCCCACCGACGCGGTCACCTTCGGTCCCCTCATCGTCAGGGCCATGAGCCAGGACCCCGACGGTATTGTTCTTGCTACCAGCGACGAAAAGGCCGCGAAGATCATCAAGGAGCTCAAGAACCGCGGCTGGGAAGATATGAACAAGATTCTGATTTTCAACTCCGCCGACGCTCCCGCCCTGTATAGCACCGGCGGCGAAGACCTCGACGGGACCATGATCTACAACTACACCAACCCCTTCCTCGACACTCCCCGGTGGAACTCGTATGAGGAAGCGTATGCCGCCGATCACGACGGACAGTCCCCCCCGAGCCTCTCGACCCACTACTACGACGCGGTTTACATGATCGCCGAGGCTATCGAGGAAATGGAACTTACCGGCGACCCCGACAGGCTCATGGAAGAGCGGAAAGCGATCCGTGACTACAGCCGGGACGTCAAGAACTTCGAGGGACTCCAGTTCACCTGGAGTATGAGCGACGGTGTTCCCACCGACAAGCCGATCTTCCTCTTTGAAATCCAGGATGCTCAGAAGCAGCTTGTGGAAGAGGTCAGGCCCGAATAACAGGCCTCCTTCGAAGACAGATTTAACCGTAAAAATAAAGAGCCGCCCTTCGGGACGGCTCTTTTTCGTATAGCCGGAGCTTCCGGGATTATTCCCCGGTCAGATACCGGTAGGCGGTCAAGACATAGACCTTTGCGGCTTCCACGAGCTCGTCGAGTTCGACGTACTCATCGGTCTGATGAGGGATATGCCGCGGCCCCGGCCCGTTGACCAGGGAGGGGATCCCCTTCCAGGCCCGTAAGAAGGTGCCGTCGGTGGCCCCGGGCACCCCGTTGTACCGAGGTTCTTTTCCGGTGACGTCGGTATACGCCCCGGCGGCGGCGGTTACGATAGGCTCATCCCGTTCCATGGTAACCACCGGGCGGTCCTCGATGAACTCGAGATCGGCCCTAAAATCATCGTCCTCCCGGGCGAGCTCGGCTAGAATCTCCCGGAGCCGTCCGCGGACGGTCTCGTGGTCCTGTGCCGGAACGGTCCGGATGTCCAGGTATCCGACCGCCGACCCGGGCATGACGTTCAGCTGCCGGGGTTCACCGGGCGGGGGGGCCTGGACCACGGTAAAGGTGACGGAGGGAAAACCTAGGAACTCGTCCTTTCCGCACCGCTCTATTTCGGCCCGCTCGTATTCTTCGAAGGCGAGGATTATCCGGGCCATCCGGGTGTTGGGATTGATTCCCGACAGGGGCATGGCCCCGTGGGCCATCTTTCCGGTTACCCGGACGATTCCCCGGACAGCGCCCTTCATACTCAGGCAGAGCTGGTTTTCTTCCGGTTCCGAGACAAGGCAGGCGTCCACATCGTCGGCGTGTCCCCTTCGGATGAAGTCCTTTATCCCGATCATCATCCCCTCTTCGTCGCAGACGATACCGATCCGGATCTTCCCCCGCCAGGCGATCCCCGAACGGATGAGGGCCTTCACGGTGAGGAGATTAACCGCGAGGCCGGCCTTCATATCGCAGGAGCCCCGGCCGTAGAGTTTTCCATCTTCTATCTCCGCTCCGAAGGGATCGTGTTTCCACAGTTTCCGCTCTCCTTCGCTTACCACGTCTGAGTGCCCTTCGAACATGAGACATTTTCCGGGCTTTCCGGAATCGACTGAAACGATGATGTTTTCCCGACCCGGCTCAACCTCTTCGATCACCGGCTCGACCTCGAGCTCCCGCCGGATCCAGTCGCTAAGGAAACGAACCGCTCCCGATTCGGTATTCCCCGTTTCGGGCCGGATGACGCTGTCGATACGGACGAGATCCGCGGTCAGGTTAATAACCTCGTCCCTGTCGATGAAGTCGAGGAGCCGCTTTTCTTTGTCGCTTATCATCTTCCGCTCCCGTGAATGTGATCGTAGGTTTTGACAAGCCGCGCAACGGTGCGATTGACCGGCGCCGGTATGCCCCGTTCCTCGGCCTCCCGGACGACGGCAAAGTTGATAAAGTCTATCTCCGACCGGCTTCCGCGGTCGAAATCCTGGAGCATGGACGAACGGTTCCCCCCTGTCTTTTCACACACCGAGTAGACCATCTCGACAGGATTGTCGTAGGTAAGGGTAAGCCCCTTAGCTCGGACCACCGCAACGGCCTCGTCGACGAGTTCCCGGATAAGCTCTTTGGTTTCGTCGAAATTGAGGAGCTCGCCGTTGTGGAGGCCGGTGAGGGCGGTCAAACCGTTGATCCCTACGTTGATGACCAGCTTGCTCCAGATAAGATTGTCGATGTTCTCTTCGATATGGGTCTCGAATCCCGCCTCGTTCAGGGCGGCGACGAAATTCTCGATCTTGGAATTGTCGTTGTCGGACATGCACAGGTGGGTAGGCCCTTTACCGGCATGGCGGATCCGCCCTGGCCCCAGGAAGGTGGCACCCTGACTCGTAACACCGGCGGCGGTCCTCGATTCACCGAAGTAACGCTTGAGGATCGCCTCGTTACCCACACCGTTTTGCAGGGTAATGACGATACTTTTCTCCCCGAGTAATGGGGAGAACTGTTTTGCCGCCGCTTCGGTGGCGGTGGATTTGACGAAGATGATGACGACATCGCTGCCGGTGACAGCTTCGGGATCGGTACTTGCTTGAGGACGGGCGACGACGGTCTTGTCCGATCCCGCCTCCTCGACGACCATCCCCGAACTATTAATTGCTTGTACGTGCTCTTCGTTTATATCGTACAAGACCACATCATGGCCGGTGGAAGCCAAGGCGGACCCGTACAGGGAGCCCATTGCTCCCGCCCCGACGATCGAAATCTTCATGTGGAATTACCCCCCTCGTGGTGACATAGATTTTTTTGATGTTTTCAGCCTACCGGTGGTTGGCAAAATTGTAAATAGCCCTGTACAATTCGGGAGTTATGAAAAATTATCTTCCCATTGCCCGTTCGGATATACATGTTCATCTGACCGCCGCCCATGTGGAGGATCTCTTCGGCAGGGGCCATCGGCTGACCCTGGAGCGGGAGCTGACCATCCCGGGGCAGTTCGCCGCTCTCGAAAGGGTGACCGTCCAAGGCCCCGAGGGGAGTATCCGGGATGTGATACCGGTCGGGCCTGAGCGCGCCGCTACACAGGTAGAGATTTCCTGCTCCGACGGGCTCGCCCTTGGTATTGTGCCGCCGGTCAGGCTGTCGGGGGACATCGAAGGAACCCCGGGATGCGTTCTTGTGGGTCCCGAAGGAGCGGTCGTCCTCGAACGGGGGGTAATAGCGGCGGCCCGGCACATTCACATGCACCCCCGGGACGCCGCCGAGTTCGGAGTCGGTGACGGGGACAGAGTCAGGATAAGGGTCGCCGGAGAACGGGGGCTGGTATTCGAGAACGT
>JBKHAJ010000210.1:0-6099 GCA_046542935.1 Spirochaetia bacterium
ATTGAAACCGTTAGAGAGTGCCCCCGATCGTGGGGATAAAAATCCTCCAATTGGCCGTGATAGCTTGAATTACTAAGCTCACACTGCTTTAATAAAGTCACGTTCAGCTAATTCCTTGAGTGCATGTGTTTTAGACCAATTCTATCCCCACGATCGGGGGCACTCTTTACGGGTCAAGAATAGCCGTTGGACTCCAATATAGCCAAAAAGATGATTTTATTCAATACAGACAATATGAGGAATTGGATAAATAGCGGTTAATGACACGAAAAATGGGGCTGTATAATAGACATATGACTTCAAAGTTCCGGGGTGGTAATAACCAAACATACCGGGGTCGGAACATCCTCGGTAGCAAGATACCCGAGCATGCCCGAGTCGGCGTCGATCCGGTAGGTGCTGATCGAGCCCGAATCCTGGTTCGCGGCGAACAGGTAGTGCCCGTCGGGGCTCAAGGCGAAGTTCCGCGGGGTCTTCCCCCGGGTCGACTCTGCGCGGAGAAACTCGAGCTTTCCGGTTATAGGATCCACCCGGAAAATCGCTATAGAGTCGTGCCCCCGGTTGGATGCATACAGGTAGGTGCCGTCGGGATGCAGGTGGATATCGGCGGCCGCGCTCTCGCCGGAGAAGCCTAAGGGAAGCGAAGACACCTCCTGAAAGGCGTCAAGCTCACAGGTGTTCGGATTGTAGGTAAAAACGGTAACCGTGGAAGAGAGCTCGTTCACGCAGTAGGCGTACCGTCCGCTCGGATGGAAGGCGAAATGCCGCGGTCCCGAGCCGGGAGTCAATTCGACCGTGCAGACCGGCGGGGTCAGGGCGGCGGCCCGCATATCCACGGGATAGACGAAGAGCTTGTCGAGACCGAGGTCGGCGGCGACGAGGCAGAGCTCCCCGGGGACGAGATTCACCGAGTGGGCATGGGGCCCCTCCTGCCGGTCGGGATTGACGCTGCTTCCCTCGTGCCGGACAACCGACGAAGCCTCACGGAGCCGTCCGTCCCGCCCGACCGGAAACATGGCGATGCTTCCGGAAATATAGTTGGCGGCGTACAGGAATGTCCCGGTGGTATCCACGGTGAGGTGGCAGGGATAGGTCCCCTCGGAACTTACGGTATTGATAAGCTCTAAGGTGTTGTCGTCGTGGTGGATCCGGTAGGATGCGACCGCCCCGGTCGAGGGAGCGCTCTCGGAAGAACGGAAGGTGTCGGTTTCACTGACTGCGAAAAGATGGCGGCGGTCCTTCGAGAGCGCGAGAAACGAAGGATTGACGATCCCCGTTCGGGCGTGGAGGCGGGTAAACCGGAGGGTCTCGGCATCGAAGGAATAGATGTAAATCCCTTCAGCCTTGCCGTCGACGTGGTCCTCTTTACGGGTATAGGTACCTATATAGAAGATATATGTCATGGAAAAAGTATAGCGAAAAGTTGCTGGGGAAATCTACCCGGCGGCTTCCGCGCTAACTTCAGAGGCTATCTTAACCCATTCCCACAGGCGCTCAGGCTCGTAGCGGACGGTGGAGATGTCCTTCATAATCACCTCGACGCTCCGGTCCTTGATAATCGAAAATGCCTCGGTGAGCTCCTTCCGGACTAACTCCGGGTCCCAGGTGCTCCGGGCGAGCAGTGCGGGAGAAGGCTTGTAGGATATGACGAAGTCGTCCCCTATCGCCTCTTCCGCCCGTTTTAAGTCGGCGAAGGGGCTTATGGAGACCTTCCGGAGGTTTTTCACGGAACGGAGCTCGTCCATCTTGTGATGAAGGGGCTCGCAGCATCCGTAGTAGGTAAGCCCGAACCGCTCGAGCCACTTCCGCTCGTACTTAAGGGCGAACTCCTCGTGCATCTCGGGGGAGACCTCGGCGAAGATCTGGGCGGTGCAGGAACCCCATATCTGATCGAGCTTCACAGGTTCGCCTTGGGGGGTCGGGGGGAGTTCGCCGGTGTAGCCGTAGGCCCCGGAGCCGATCCGTGTGTTGTAGTCGTTCCGGGACAGGAGTTCCTGCTCCTCATATTGGTCGAGGACGTTGAGACCGACGTCGACAAGCTTAGCAACTAGAGCCTTGATGTAGTCGGGACGCATCGCCAAATCGAGAAGAGCCTCCTGAACACCGGTGTACATCACGATATCGTCCCACGGAGCGAACCAGAAACCCGGGGCACCGCGGCGTTCCACATCGAGAATACCGTCGAAAATCGCTTTGTATTTTTCATAGATGATATCGGAAAGGCCGGTATCGTGGATGATCTTAGGAGATCCGATCTTTTCGATATCCTCCTCATCCTTGATGGTGATGATGAAGTGCCGGGAGACCACATCGTTCTTATCGTCGGTACGGACAACCTCCATCTCCGGTTTGAGGCCGGTCCCGGTGTTGGTTATCGCTAAAGGAGAGTAGATCTTAGGCTCGATAATCATGTCGCCGGGCATGTGTTTCCATTGATAGATCTGCTGACGCAGCTCCGCCTCGATACGGCGGCAGAAGGGATGCTCGGTTGTAAGCGTGAGCTCATCGTCCACGTTCATCTCGTGCCAACACACCTCGTCGAACCAGATCATCGGACGTTCACCGGAAAGATCGTTCGACTTGGTCCACAGCTTTCGGCGCTCGGTGTTGACCGTCTCCTCCGCGTACTCCCGGACCTGTTTAGCCAGTTCCCGGAGGGTATGTCTGTCACCTCCGGAAAGGGAAAAATCCTCCTTTACAACCGGCTCGGTCTCTTCGAAGGCGAAGTGCATCCCTAAAAACTTATATGTCGATACTTGGTCTTCCATGTGTATTTCCTTCCTTACTCGTTCCCCGCGCGCCGCCTCGGTCCGGCGGCAGTAAATGCACTCTGAGAAAACGGCTCGACGAACCGGGACAGCATCGCCGCGCCGATCATCGGCGCGTCCTTACCGAGGGCGGCTTTTTCGACGATGACCTTTTCCGCGGCCACCGAATAGGCATTGTTCCGAACGAACCGGCGCAAGGTCTCGACAACGAGCTCTTCCTGATCGGCAAGTCCTCCCGTCAAGAGGATCTTCTCGGGACTCAACAGATTGACCACATTGACCAGCCCCATTCCCACATATTCCACAGCTTCGACAATCGCGGCACGTACATCTTCCCGGCCCCTCGAGGCTGCCTCGAAGATCTCCTCGGTACCGGCATTCCGCAGATCTTCGAACTCGCCGAAGGTTATCAGGCGGGTGATGGAGGGTCCCGATCCGTAGGCCTCGAGACACCCCCGGCGTCCGCAGGCACAGGTGTTGCCGTTCTTCTGCACGAGTATATGGCCGAACTCCCCGGCGGTGTTGAAGCTTCCCCTGTGGAGCCGGCCGCCTAAGATGAGCCCGCAGCCGATCCCCGTGCCGATGGCGACGCAGGCGAGGTTCTCCGTTCCCCTTCCCGCACCGAAGAGGTACTCGCCGAGGACCGCGGCATGGGTCTCCTGCACCATATAGAGAGGGACATCGAATCTGCCGCGGATAAATCCTCCTAAAGGCACCTCGGTCCAGCCGAGATTCGGAGCGTACTCGACAACACCCGTCTCCGAATCGGTGGTACCGGGTATTCCCATCCCGATGCTCGAAAGATCGCCCGGATCGAGATCGTTCCGTGAAAGGAGTACCCGGCAGGCGTCGTCAATATTTCCGCCAACAACAGTATACGCGAAATCGGGCCCTGTCTTGATTTCGAGCTTGTCCAGAATTGTACCGGTACCGGTAACGATCCCGATGCTGATCTTCGTGCCTCCCACATCGACGCCCAGAGACAACTCCCCGCCGCTTTCTTTCGGTATCACATCCTACTCCCTTCCGTATTTTCTGCCCTGTTAGGTGATGAGCTTATCGAGCATATCCACCCGCTTCTGATGCCGTCCCCCCTCGAAAGGGGTCTCGAGCCAGATATCGATAATCATCTTGGCGAGCTCGATCCCCACCACCCGGGCGCCTAAGGCAAGGACGTTGGTGTCATTGTGCTGCCTCGAGAGGCGGGCCGAATACGGCTCGCTGCATACTACGCACCGGATGCCGGGAACTTTGTTCGCGCTTATTGATATCCCTATTCCGGTCCCGCAGAGGATAATCCCCTTTTCGTACCGGCCGTCGGCGACGGCCCGGGCGACCGACTCGCCGATAACCGGATAATCCACCCGGTCGAGACTGTGGGTGCCGAAGTCTTCGACCTCGAAACCTTTTTCTAAAATATACGCTTTGACAAGCTCTTTATACTCGAAAGCCGCGTGATCACTTCCCAATGCTATCATAGCTCTGCTTCTCCTCTTAATCTTGTAGAAACGTTTCACCGCATCAAAAAATAAAAAATCCGGAACCGCCAGCCTCGTTTCCTCACAGCGGATACCGCCCGTGCTCGAGACCCGCCTCATACATGGCCGAGACATTCACAGGCGGAGTGTCGTCCTGGATGTTGTGGCTCGCGGCTAGAACGTAACCGCCACCCCTCCCTAATGTGTGCATGACGCTTTTCACCGTGTCCTTTACCTCACCGGGCGACCCCTTCGGCAGGAGTTCGACCACATCGATCCCGCCGTGGAAGCTGAGCGTATCGCCGAAATCGGCCTTGAGTTTCTCCGGTTCCATGTTCCGGGCGGTCGGCTGAACGGGGTTTAAGACATCGATCCCGTTGTCGATCAGGTCGGGAATGAGGTTGTGCACCGAACCGCAGCTATGCATAAAGATCTTGGCATGGGGAGCTTTGTCTTTGATTAATTGAATGTACTCTTTGTGATAGGGCTTGATCATCTCCCGGTAGGTTTCCACGCTCATCATGGAGTTATACTGCTGTCCCAGGTCATCGGCGGTCTCGATCATCTGCACATAGGGACCGACTAAGTCGATGTAGCGTCCGACGACGGCCTTCTGGATTTCCAGGACCCGGCCGAAAAAGGTGTGGACGAACTTCTTGTCCGTGAACAGCCGGGGGAGAAAATCGTTGAATCCGCAGAGCCAGCAGCCGAGCTCGAAGACCCCGAACATACTGTGTCCCGCGACTACAGCGTAGTCGGTCTCGTCGTGGAGTTTCTTCGCCCATGCCTCGACCCCCCGGTAACGTCCGGGGTCCTCGGGATCGGGGAAGTGGTAATTCAACACATCCTGAACGGTAGCTCCCTCTAAGGGGGGATTTACGAACTCGTTGTACTTGCCGATCCGCTTCCAGGTGAGCCCCCACTCGTCGACAACGGTTTGCTCCTCCTCATCGACTAAGGGCTCGTAATTGTCGGGGCCCCCGAGCCAAACCCGGCGGAAATCGACCCCCCACCGTTCGAGGAGTTTCTCCGACGGTTTCGGCACGTTTGACCACTCCCTGCTCAAGATTGCGTCTTCGATCCCATCGTCAATACCGACTGTCTCGAGTAGGTCCTCGTAGGTGTAGAGGTTGATGCTCGCCAAAAGTCCTCCGAAATCGATAGGGACCCTGTCGGGCTCTTCACGGTTAAGCGCCTTGATAACACGTTCCCGGGAGGTCATCGAATCTCACCTTTGTTCCGCATACAGTCGAGCATGACCGCTAAGAAGATAACGATCCCCCTGACGATGGTATACAGGTACATATTCGTACCCGCCATCACCAGACCGTTCTCGATGCACATCACGATGAGCACCCCTAAGAATGCGCCGGGGAAGGCCTTTCCCTTTCCCCCGAAGAGGCTTACCCCGCCCAAGATAGTCGCGGTTATGATTATGAACTCTTGCCCCTCCGCGAAGGTGGGCGTAATCGCTCCGACCTGGGCTCCTGAGACGAGGCCGGAAAGCCCCGCGAGTCCTCCGGAGATGACGTAGGTTATGAAGGTATTCCGCTTGACCTTGATTCCCATGATCCGCGCCCCGGTGCGGTTGTTCCCAATAGCGTAAAGCTGCCGTCCGAAAAGGGTACGGCTCAAGACCACCTGAACGAGTATCAAGGTTATCGCTAGGATTAATATTACTACCGGTATTAGCCCTCCGATTCGGGTGTAGGCCACGGCATCTCCTACGGGATTTAAAAAGAAGAGCGACTGAACCCCGGTAATAGCTAACGCTACACCCCGAACGATGTAGAGAGTCGCGAGGGTCACGATAAGAGGAACTATGTTGAGAACCGACACGAAGAAACCGTTTA
>JBKHAJ010000211.1:0-5990 GCA_046542935.1 Spirochaetia bacterium
AGATCGCCTCGGCGAATACGGGAATGTACTTGTCCACATTCTCGATCATCAGGTGGACATCCAAGGGGATCGAGCATCCCCGGCTCAAGACCTTACAGAAGCCGGGTCCTAAAGTGAAATTCGGAACATAGTGCCCATCCATAATATCGATGTGGAGGTACTCGATTTCCCTCTCTTCGAAGATAGCGAGCTGATCCTGAAGATGGAGAAAATCGGCGCACATCAGGGAGGGGGAAATCTTTATCTCTTTTTTCGGTAGTTTCTCGGTATTCATCTCTACTCTCCTCTCTATTCGCCCGGCTTGACTACGACCTTGAGCCCCTTCCGGGATTCGTGATAGGCAAAGGCTTCCTCGATCGCGGACAAGGGAAAAGTCTTGGAGACGTACTTTCCGGTATTCACATACCCGTTGGCGATGCAGTCGACGGCGATCCGGTGGTGCCGGGGAAGGGAGCCGTGGCTACCCATGACGAAACATTCCTTGTAGTGGATGAGGTTCGAATCGATGGTCAAGGGGGGCTGGTTCTTTAAGCCCCCGAAGAGATTTACGTACCCCCGGTGGCGGACCATCCCGACGGCATCCTCATGGGCCTTAACCGTACCGGCTGTGGTGATGGCGAGGTCCACCCCCTCTCCGCCGGTTTCTCTCATAACAGTCTCCACGAGATCTTCCTCCTCGGTGGAGATGAATCTAGCGTCGGGCCTAAACTCTTTGGCCATCCCCAGGCGGCCCTTGGATCGCTGCGCGGCGAATACCCGGGAAGCCCCGTAGACCTTACTCAGTTCGAGCATCATGCACCCGATGGGGCCCAATCCGATAATGCAGAGACTCTTCCCGATGCTGAACTCGGCAAGCTCCAAGCCGTTTATTGCGCAGGCCAAAGGCTCCGCTATGCAGGCCTCGTCGTAGCTCATGTCGTCGGGGATGGAAGTCACCGGCCCGTACTTGAGGGTAGTCTCATTCAAGAGCATGTATTCCTGAAAGCCCCCCGCGAACTGATAGCCGATGGCGTAGTTGATCGGGCAGTTGGTCCCCATCCCGTTGGTACACCAGTAACATTCTCCACAGGGAACATCGGCTCCCAAGGCAATCCTCTGCCCCTCTTTCACCGAGGTAACGTTTTTTCCCGTTTGAACGATCTTCCCGGAAATTTCATGACCCATAATGGCCGGTGTGTTTACCCGGTCGTTGCCGTAATGATATATCCTGATATCCGATCCGCAGACCGCGCAGGATTCGACCTTGAGAACGGCTTCGTTGTCGCCGCACCTAGGTTCCTCTACCTCTTTGACTTGGATCGATTCCAAGGCCTCGAGAACCGCCGCTTTCATACTATAAGCTCCTTATGAAATTTCTCGTTGTGTCTCTTTCTCGACGAATCGCACTTGTGAGTATACTCCGATTATCCGAACTTTTTCAAGCAATTCTGTGCATATTCGAGCAATTTCTCTCAATTCCTGCTTGATTTGAGGGGCCATGTGAGCTACTATGAACGCATGAATGCTACCATGAACGCTCTCGTCTTGGAAGAGGACGCCCGGCTCGCATACCGGGAGGTCAGCTTTCCTGAACGCCCCGGTCAGGAATGGGCCCTTTTGAAGGTCGCCGGCTCCGGTATCTGCGGCTCCGATATTCAGAGGGGTTTCGAGGGAAAATCGTATCTCTATCCTCTCATCATGGGACACGAGTTCTCCGCCGTCGTCGAAGAACCGGGCTCCTCCGGCGAATACTCTCGGGGCGACCGGGTAACCGCCTTTCCCCTCCTCCCCTGCTACCGGTGTATCCCCTGCCAGTCCGGAGAGTACGCGCAGTGCACCGACTACGACTACTTAGGCTCCCGGCGGGACGGGGCCTTCGCCGAATACGTCTACGTCCCCGAAAAAAACCTCTTCCGCCTCCCCGACCACGTCGACCTGGTCCATGCAGCCATGACCGAACCCGCGGCGGTGGCTCTTCACGGGGTCGGACGTCTCGAAATCGACCCCGGCTACACCGCCGCGGTGTACGGGGCAGGGCCCATCGGAAATATGGTCGCCCAGTGGCTTCGCATTTCAGGATGCCGGCAGGTAATACTAATCGATATCGACCGACGGAAGATCGCCTTAGCCCGGGAGATGGGATTCGACACGGTCGACTCGAAGGAAAACGATCCCGTGGAGGCGGTCCACGAACTTACCCGGGGATACGGCGCGGACTGCGTGGTCGAATCCTGCGGGCTCCCGGTCACCTTCCTGCAGGCGGTCAAATCCACCGGCCGCGGCGGGCAGACGGTGTTCTTAGGCAATATCGTAGGTACTTTTTCCATCGGGGAAAAGGACTTTTCCAATATCCTTCGGAAGGAGATCGTTATCCGGGGAACCTGGAACTCCAAGGTGACCCCTAAGGGAAAAGACGACTGGAGTACCGTCTTAGAGTACATGGACCGAGAGCTCGACGTGGCTTCTCTTATAAGCCATACTCCGCCGCTGTCCGAAGGCAAAGAGATGTTTCAGGCGGCGGTGGACAAGAGTGAGTACGTCAACAAGGTCATCTTCGACCTGACCTCAGGGAAATAGGGAGGGAATAGTATGGACCTCAAACTCGGAATCAAGAGCGATCCCGTCGAATACCGCTATACCTACGAGTGGCTCTTCGATCTGTTGGATGATATCGACGTGCGCTACGTCCAGCTCGGAAGCTTTTTCGAGCTCTACACTGTAGACCTTTCCTACTTCGACGATCTGCGGAAGGCCGCCCGCGAAAGGAACATCACCATAAAGAGCTGCTTCACCTCCCACCGGGAGCTCGGCGGTTTCTTTTCCGGCGACGCCCGCCTCGAGGCGGCGGCACGGAAAAATTACGAACGGTACATCGAGGCGGCGGCACTCCTCGGGGCGGAGTACGTGGGATCGAACCCCGGCTCGGTGTACCGGGACCGGATGGAAACGAAACCGGAGGGGACCGCCCGATACATGGAGCACATGAAGGAACTCATGCACGTAGCCCGGGAGAAAGGACTCAAGGGACTGACCGTCGAGCCGATGTCGTGCCATGCCGAGCCCCCCTCTCTGCCGGACGAGATCGATTCCATAATGGGAGGACTTCTCGAATACCACCGCAGGAATTCCGGGACCACCGTCCCGGTCTACCTCTGCGGAGACACCAGCCACGGCTTAGCCGACGAGGAGGGGACGGTCCTGTACGGCTGTCTCGAGCTCTTCGAGTACGGCATCCCCTACATGGCGGAGTTCCACTTCAAGAACACCGACCGGATTTTCGACGCCACCTTCGGGTTCTCGCCGGAAGAACGGAAGCGGGGCATAGTCGATCTCGACGAGGTGTTCGCGATCATCCGGCGAAACGAAGACCGGTGGCCGGTCCGGGAGGTTGTCGGCTACTTCGAGACGACGGGACCTAAGACCGGCCGGGACTACTCCGATCCGAAGCTCCGCAAAATCCTCACCGAATCGCTTACCGCACTCAAGCAGCATACGGAACTGCCGGCTCCGGCATAGGAAAACTCCGCAGTCCCCAGGCGAATATTCTCTTCGGCCCCTATAAAACAGCTCCAGTAACATCCGGAACATTCGATCCGCTTCCTTTCCTCGAACCACTCCGATATCCACCTGCCGTATGCGGCCGAATCGAGCCGGGTTATGTTGAAGAGATCCGCTAAGGCGGTGCGGTACTCGTTGCAGAGCATCATCCCTCCGTCGGCGTCGATCCTGAGCTGCAGCGGCCGGGTGCACTCCCAGCTGCAGTCTATCCCGTAGTCGGCCGTTCCCAGGAGGTAGCGCCGGGGCACCGCTATCCGCACGCCACTTTTCTGCATCGCAATGAGCTCCCCGCCGAGATCCTCGAGCAATCCTCGGTCCGATCGGCGGAAACGGGCGGGATCGACGTGCGCATCCGCCTCCGCCCCCCGGCGGCGGGCCCGGGAGAACTCGCGGCGCTCATCGGTGGTGTGCTGAAGGGTGCACAGGTTGATGTAAAACCCTTCGGCGGAGAGCCTCCGGCAGAGCTCGGGAATCTCGTGGAAGTTCCGCCGGTGGATAACGGTGTTCGCCGCTAAAAGGGGGATACCCCGCCCCTGAAGCGCCTTGAGCATAGCGTATCCGGAGGCGGATTTCCGTCCGGTGTCCTCGTCGAAGTGTTCGAGGTCGGACAATCCGTCGACACTCGCGAAGTAGCCGTAGAGCCCGCAGTCAAGGAGAGCCCGGAACATTTCGTCGCCGAAGGTGGAGTTCGACAGGATGGCCGTCCTCATGCCGAGCCCGGAGGTGTAGGAGATAAGCTCGGGCAGCCACGGCTTGACGGTGGGCTCGCCCCCTAGAATCTTGACGGTCTTGATGCCCGCCGCTGCGAGATTGTCCATCCCCCTCTTCCACTCTTCGAGGCCGAGCTCGAGTATTTTCCGGTCGATGAGCTTGCAGTAGCCGCAGGCGACGGTGCACTCCCGGGTCAAAAAGATCTGGGCTTCGGTTATCGGCCCCGGGGGATTCAGACGGAGGAATTCGGCCGGTTGGGTTTTTGTTTCGTTCATCCTATAGCCCCTAGTTCTTCAGAGCGTTCCGGATCTTCATCCGGTCTACTTCGTTGAGACGTACCCCCCGGGCGATCTTCGCCCAGGTGGTGAAGTTGTAGAATCTCAAGGCGTTCGCCGCGGTACAGACCTCGTTATAGAGATCGAAACTTCCCGCGGGCAGAAAGAAATCCTGCACGTTATCGGTCCCTATTCTCACAGGCACGTCCTCGAGGAGGAGATCTAGGACCCGAGTAATCGAATTGTGCATGGGAACGGCGATGTCCCGCAGCTGCTTGTTGGACAGCGTCGCACTCGGACAGACGATGACCCCGATGTTGTTCTCCTTGAGTCCTTCCACGACCCGGCGGAACCGGTCTTCCGGGTAGCTTGCGATGGACAGGGAATGAACCGCCCACACCGTGGGCTGACGCCGTTCAATTCTGCCGGTACGGTCGGGACGGAGCCACCGGACCGCTTCGATGAGTGTCTCGGTACCGTTTTCTTCGGGATGATTGGTCTGATCGACGTGGGCGTGGACCTCCAGCCCTCCGAGTTTATTGGCGAGATTGAAGACCCGGCGAAAGTGCTCGGCAAAACCGATGTGCCCCATCCGGGCGTCCCGCTCGGGGAGGGTCCCGATGAAATCGGCCTTCCGCGCCCCCTCTTCGAATACCTCCCACCTGAACGGATCGTCGTCTTTGAAACCGAAGATCGGGTAGGCTCCGATTCTAAGATCCAGGCTGTCCCGGTACTCCTCCTTTACCTCCAGAGCGGTCTCCAAAGCCTTGAGTCCCACGCAATCGGCGGTTACGTCGACGAAGGTATCGATCCTCCGCGTCCCGAAGCGGATTGATTCATCCACTGCCCTCCTTATCCGTTCCTGAAGCGACTCTTCGGTGTAGGCGAGCCCCTCGTGAAGAGCCCCGGTTATGTGCTGCTTGACCTCCAGGGGATAAGCCGCGATTTCCCAGGGATCCATGTCGGCATGCTCCACATACCGCGATTCCATGACGAACGCCCTGTCCAGGTGAGCGTGGGCGTTATGCCAGCCCCCGAGGTTCATCACCGCCTTCTTGACTTCCTTTTCGAAACTCATTTTTTCTCCTTGTGTGGATTGTGCGGGTTAGGAAGGAAAATCGGGCAAAAAAAAAGCTCCCTGTTCATATTAATGAACAGGGAGCTTTCCCCAGCTGCTTCGTTCGTCGGCTTACGCCGTTTTCTCTTCCCCATATTGGGACTTATATGTACCACATCCGCCCTTTTCCGTCAATACGGTTTCGGGTACAATTCTTCTCTATATGAAAGATATGAATATCGTCGATTTCCACACCCACGCTTTTCCCGACGAGCTCGCCGCACGGGCCGTCCCCGCCCTCGAAGCGGAGGCGGACATCGAGGCGGTCCTCGACGGCACCGTCACATCCCTCCTCGAATCGATGGACCGGGCGGGGATCGAGCGCTCGGTGGTCGCCTCCATCGCGACCA
>JBKHAJ010000212.1:0-5990 GCA_046542935.1 Spirochaetia bacterium
AGGGTCCGTTCCCCGGAATTATGCTGCTGATCGACCAATCCTCCCTGTCGAGAAAACGGGGATGCACCGGCGCGAAGCTGTGATGGCAGAGGACTTTCAGAAAGTGCCCCGCCGGATGTTCGAGCCGTACCTCGAGGATGAAGGTATCCACCGCCCTGATTCCCACCGATAGGGGATCGGTGTTTTTACCGGTACGGTAATCGGCGGCTCCCTCGATAATATCGAAGAGGAAGGAGTATTCGCTCTTCTCCTCCGGATCGAGCAGAGTAAGCCAGGTATCTTTGAAATCGGCGGCGGTTACGGGATCGCCGTTCCAGTATCTCCCGGTTTCCCTCAGGAAGAACCAATAGGTTGTTTTGTCCGCCGAAATCTCCCACCGAGAAGCTGCGGCGGGGACCGGCTCCATAGTCAGAGGATGATAGGTGACCAGCCCCTCGTAGAGAGCGGTATACAGCTGGGCCTCGGTGGAGGTGAAGGTGTGGAGGGGATTGAAGGTGATCTCGGTCCCGGAGAAAGAGACCCGAAGGAACTCATCGGTAGGGAGCTCCGCCGAAAGGAACCGCGCCCCGGCGAAGATGAGGACAACAGTCACTGCCGTTAGAATAAAAATCCGCCGCATCAGTTCCTGAGACCCGTCAAGGGAGCGGGGATCCGTCCCCCCCTGTGTATGAATTCCCCGCTGCCGAACCGGCTGACCGCCATTACCGGGGCGGTCCCGAGAAGTCCTCCGAACTCGGCGACATCCCCCACGGTCTTGCCGGGAACCGGGATAATCCGTACCGCGGTGGTCTTTGAGTTGACCACTCCGATAGCCGCCTCGTCGGCGATGATCGCCGCGATCGTTTCATCGGGGGTGTCGCCGGGAACGGCGATCATGTCGAGACCCACCGAGCACACGCAGGTCATCGCCTCGAGCTTTTCTAAGGTCAGGCTTCCCCGCTTGACCGCGTCGATCATCCCCGCGTCCTCGCTTACGGGAATAAAGGCGCCGCTTAAGCCCCCCACATGGGAGCTCGCCATGGCCCCGCCCTTCTTGACCGCGTCGTTCAGGAGAGCCAAGGCGGCGGTGGTTCCGGGGGCGCCGCACGATTCGAGGCCCATAGTCTCTAAGATGTGGGCTACGCTGTCGGCCCTCACCGGTGTGGGGGCCAGGGAGAGGTCCACGATACCGGAGCTCACACCGAGGCGCTTTGAAGCCTCCTGGGCGACGAGCTGTCCCATCCGGGTAATCTTGAAGGCGCACCGCTTTATGGTTTCCGAAACCGCGGTAAAATCTCCCGGGCCCATTTTCTTCAAGGCGTTGTACACCACCCCGGGACCGCTGATCCCCACGTTGATGACGCTTTCGGGCTCACCTATCCCGTGAAAGGCCCCCGCCATGAAGGGATTATCCTCGGGGACATTGGCGAACACTACGAGCTTCGCGCATCCGATACCGTTCCGGTCCGCGGTGGCCTCGGCGGTCCTCTTGATGACCGTTCCCATTTCCCGGACCGCGTCCATGTTGATTCCCGCCCGGGTCGTAGCGATGTTCACCGATCCGCACACCTTTTCGGTGGAGCTCAATGCCTTGGGGAGCGAATCGATAAGCTTCCGGTCCCCTGTGGTAAACCCCTTGTGGACCAAGGCGGAAAATCCCCCGATAAAGTCGATACCGAGGTCCTCCGCCGCGGCGTCGAGGGTCTCCGCGAACCGGATGTAGTCTTCCTCGTCACACGACTCCGCCACCAGGGAAATTGGGGTAACCGCAATCCGTGTATTGACGATGGGGACTCCGTACTCCTTTTCGATATCCTCCCCGGTCCGTACCAAGTCCCTGCCGATGCGGGTTATCTTTTTGTAGATCTTATCCCTCGACCTCTGTCCCGAGCCGTCGGCGCAGTCGAGAAGGGAAATTCCTAAGGTAATAGTCCGGATGTCGAGATGCTCCTCCTGGATCATCCGGAGGGTTTCGATGATTTCGGATTGGAGTATCATACGCGGTGCATGCTGTTGAAGATGTCCTCGTGCTGAATGCGGACGGAGAGCCCCAGCTCTCCTCCCGCGGCCTCGAGTCCGTCGGAGAGCTCACGAAAGGATATCGATGACGCCGAGATATCCACAAGCATCATCATGGTGAACATATCCTGCATGATGGTCTGTGAGATATCGAGGATATTGACCTGCCGGTCTGCTAAAATGCCGCTGATCCGGGCTATGATACCGACCCTGTCCCGGCCTATGACCGTAATAACCGCTCTCATACCTTGCCTCCTTCCTCGACCGCGGAAAGAAGAGCTTCCGCGAGTCTTTCCGGCATTCGCACCATCGGGAAATGATCGCTTTCGATGCGCAGAATCCGCCAGCCCCTCCGCTGAGCCTCCCGGGCGATACCTTGGAGGATCGGGGTAAAGGTCCACTCCGGTGACTTCTCGGTGCATTCGATGTACACGGGCCCAAAAGCTTTGATCCGGTCCTCGTGGAAAAAAAGATTCTCCCTTCCCGTGAGAATCGGCTGGTCCTCCAGCCGATCATCATCACTCTCGAAGTAGGGGACCTTCGAACCCCGGGAGAAGTCCCGAGCAGCGGCGGTGAGGGATCGGGTAATCCCGGGACCGAATAGATCGAATAGGGATTGTCCGCTCCGCGGCACGAAGGCGTCTAAATAGACGAGGTTTCGGACCCTCTCTGAAAGCCTGTCGGCGATTGCCGTCGCCACCATTCCTCCGTAGCTGAAACCGACCAATGTTATGCCGGTAAGATCCTCGTAGAGGATAGTGTTAGCGACATCCTCGATATGGGTGGTCAGACGGATGCCTCCCGCTACTTCGAGGTGCTTCCGCTCCCCGAGACCGGTCAGAGTCGGTGCGTAGACTCGGTGTCCGCCCCGAATAAGCACAGGACTCAGCTTCTGCCACTGCCAGCCGCCGGCCCAGCCGCCGTGGACTAAGACGAAGGTTTCCAGATCATTTCTCCTTATGTATTTCGGCATCACTATACCAGAGGCGGTCGATAATTGCTACGCGGCCGGTACCGCCTCTTAGGGGTGCCGATTGTCATTTCTCGAGGGGTTCCGTATAATCGGAGCACATGAAGAAGTATATTTTCGTGACCGGCGGAGTGTGTTCCAGCCTCGGGAAAGGGATAGCGGCGGCATCCATAGGCTGCCTCTTAGAGGCGAGGAACCTCCGCATCCGGATGATCAAGATAGATCCCTACATCAATGTCGACGCCGGCACCATGAGCCCCTATCAGCACGGAGAGGTGTATGTAACCGACGACGGAGCGGAAACCGATCTGGACCTGGGAAATTACGAGCGCTTACCTCGTCCCCTTTGAGCCAGGCCAACTCCATAACCACCGGACAGGTATATCAAGAGGTCATCAAGAAGGAGCGTGAGGGGCGCTACCTCGGCCGGACCGTGCAGGTCATCCCCCACATAACCGACGAAATCAAGCGAAGGATCTTCAAAATCGGCGAGCAGGAAGACGTGAACGTCACCATCATCGAGATCGGGGGGACGGTTGGGGACATCGAATCGATCCCCTTTCTCGAAGCCGCGAGACAGTTTATCCACGATGTGGGACGGTCCAATGTCCTCTTCGTCCACTTGACCCTCGTTCCCATGGTCGTAGGAGGCGAGCTCAAGACCAAGCCGACCCAGCACTCGGTCAAATCCTTAAGGGAAATAGGTATCCAGCCCGACATCCTGATGTGCCGTACCCCCTACCAGCTCGAGGAATCGATGCGGAACAAGATATCCCTCTTTACCAACGTCGAGGAGAATGCGGTCATCTCGGCCTACGACGTCAAAACGACAATCTACGAGATTCCTCTGATGTACCACCGGCAGAAGCTCGACGAAATCGTGGTCGAGCGCTTAGGCATCCCTCATGAGCGCGCCGCGCTGACCGCATGGCAGACCGTGGTGGACACCTTCAACAACGCCGATCAAACCGTACGGATCGCCCTCGTCGGAAAGTATGTAGAGCTCAACGACACCTACAAGTCGATCCACGAGGCCTTGGTCCACGGGGGAATTGCTAATTCGGTCCGCACCGAGATCGTGTACATCGATTCGGAGGCTCTCGAGAAAAACCAGAGTTACGAATCCTTGTTCGAAGAGATCGACGGGATTCTCATCCCCGGAGGATTCGGTCAGCGGGGTATCGAGGGGATGATCCGGACGGTGACAATAGCCAGAACGAAGGGCATTCCCTACTTCGGAATCTGCTTAGGGATGCAGGTCATGGTCATCGAGTATGCCCGCTCCATTTTAGGCCTCGAAGAGGCCAACAGCACCGAATTCTCCCCCGACGGCCCCCACCCGGTGGTCGATCTCTTGGAAGAGCAGATCGACGTAACTGCGTACGGGGGGACTATGCGGTTGGGACGAAACGATACCAAGCTCCTCGATGGGACTAAAATACGATCGAGCTACAATAAGGAGATGATCACCGAACGGCACAGGCACCGCTACGAGGTGTCCAACAAGTACCGGGACGGCATTCAGGAGGCCGGACTCATCGTCAGCGGCCTTACCCCCGACCACGCCCTCGTGGAGTCGGTGGAATGGCGCGATCATCCCTGGGGTGTCGGGGTCCAGTTCCACCCCGAGTTCAAATCCCGTCCCACCGCCGCTCATCCCCTGTTCGTGAGCTTCATCGAGGCAAGCCTTGCCGGGAGGGACCGGACGAGGTGAAGCGGCTCCCGCCCCTTCTGCTTCCGATCCTCTTTTTTGCCTGCAGCTTCGATTACGAGGGGGCCCGTATCGCCGAGGAGTTCGACGAAGAAGTCCCCGAGACCATTATTCTCGACTTTTCCCGGACGAGGATCGACAAAGGGCGTCCGGAGTTTCAGATCACGGGCTCCAGGGCGGCTACGTACGCAAAGAGGATGGAAACCGAGGTCGAGGATGTTCTCTTTCTGGAGTTCGACGAGGGCGGTGAAATTACCACCGAGGGAAGGGCCGACCGGATTATTATCTCCTCCGATACCGAAGACGCGGAAATCGAGGGAAATATTCGCTTCTATCATGCCGAGGAGGAAACCGGGGTCGAGGCGGAACGGTTGAGCTGGGAGAACGAAAAACGGGTTCTCTCCGGTCCTGAGGGAGAGGTCACCGTAACGAGGAAATCGGGCTCTACTTTGAGCGGCGGGGGTTTCCGCGCGGATATGAGGCGGAAGCGAATCGAGTTTTCCGGCGGCGCCGGAGGGACCTGGGTCGAAGAGGAGGAGGACGATGAACGATAGATACCGCTTCGGCATCCCCGCACCGTCCCTCCTCGTATGTTTAGCCCTTGTCTTTACCCTCTTCCTCCCCGCCTCGGCGGGCGCCGCCGAGAGCTTTTCCTTTTCCAGCGACAGGCTGACCACGGTTACCGCGGAAGGGAGAGAGAGGAGCCTACTGAAGGGAAACGCCAGGGTGGTGAGCGAGTCTACCGAGATAACGGCGGACCGGATCGAGATCTTCGGTGAGGATTCCAGGTACGTTACCTGTACCGATAATATCCGGGTTGTAGACTCGGAACAGGGGATCCGCCTGGAGTCCCACAAGCTCTTCTATGACCGGGAACTCGATATCATACGGATAGACGGGTACGCGAGTATGGTGGATAAGAAGAACGAGCTTCTCGTCGAGGGGGGCTTTTTGGAAAATCGCGGGGAGGAGGAGATCACCATCATCCAAATCGGCGTAAGAATCATGAAGCCGGATATGGTCAGCAGATCGGAATTCGCCCGGTTCGACCGGGAAGAGGACATTTTGGAGCTTTCGGGAAATCCTCATGTGATCTGGAAGGGGGACGAGTACAGGGCATCGAGGATCGTCATGAACTTGGATACCGAAGAGATAACCCTCGAGGGATCGGTTCAAGGAACGGTACGGGAAACGGCGGAAGACGGCAACGAGGAGGTCGGCGCGACCGATGAAGCTGTTGGGACGGAAGAATAGGGACACCCCTCCCATACGGGGAGAGATCTTGTCCGTCGAGGGGCTCACCAAGAAATT
>JBKHAJ010000213.1:0-5978 GCA_046542935.1 Spirochaetia bacterium
GAGACCGAATCGGTCTCGTTCGCCGGTGAATACACCCGAAACTTTTTGAACGACGAGGTGATTCCCGGAATAGAATATGAGCACGAGCTCGCCCGCCGGTACTCTACGGGGATAACCTTGGACGAGCTCAACCGTATGGTCGACGAGATCGTAACCGATAAAAACCGGGTCGTTCTGGTCAAGGGCCCCGAGAAGGAAGGGGTCACCTATCCCTCGGAAGAACGGCTCGAGGAAATAATGACGTCGGTCGAGGACTCCGAGTTAGAGGCCTACGCGGAAGAAGATTCGGGAGATGAGCTCTTTTCCAAGGATGTGGTGCCGGGAACCATCGTAGAGACCGTCGAGCATGATTCCGTGGGAGTTACCGAGCTCGTCCTCTCCAACGGGGTGAGGGTGCTCTTGAAACCTACCGACTTCAAAAACGAGGAGATCCTGGTGACCGGCTTCAGTCCGGGGGGTACCTCTTTGGTCGGGAACGACGAGTACGTTTCCGCCTCTTTAGCAACAATGGTGGTGGGAGCATCAGGGGTAGGGGACTTCTCCGCCGTGGAGCTTCAGCGAAAGCTCGCCGGAAGGCAGGTCTCGGTGAGCCCTTACATAGGAACTCTGACCGAAGGATTCTCCGGGGGGTGCGTACCGGAGGATTTAGAAATTTTGCTGCAGCTGATCCACCTCTACGGAACCGAGCCGAGGCGGGACCGGGAGGCCTTCGATTCCCTCAAGGCGCGGCTCAAGGGTATGCTTCAAAACCGCAGATCCCAGCCGGAGGCCCTCTTTCAGGATCGTCTCCAGATCCTTACCTCTCAGGGGCACTTTCGGGAGCGCCCCTTTACACCGGAGCTTCTCGAAGAACTCGATTTCGAGGCCGCCCATGAAGTCTATGCCGAACGATTCGCCGATTTCTCCGAAGCGGTATTCATCTTCGCCGGAAACTTTTCACTTCTCGAGATGCGGGGTCTCTCTGAGCGGTATCTCGCGACCCTGCCGGCAGCCGGCAGTGACGAGCCATGGACCGATCCGGGTGTCGAGTTCCCTTCTCGGAACGTCACCGAGGTTGTCCGGGCGGGAATCGAAGAGAAGGGGAGGGTAGCCCTGGTATACGGGGGAGATTTTTCCTGGTCCGTCGAGAGGGAGCACATCTTCGACTCCCTCCTAACCCTTCTGGACATACGCCTCCGCGAGGTGATCCGGGAGGAGGCTTCGGGGACTTACGGGGTACGTGTCGGCGGAGGTGCGGGCCCCTACCCGGAGGGAGAGTTCCGGCTTACCATCAGCTTCGGGTGCGATCCCGCTCGGGCCGAGGAACTGACCGAGCGGGTCTTCAGGGAGCTCGACGATATCAGAGAGAATCTCCCCTCGGAGCTCAATATGACCAAGATCAAGGAGATGGACCGACGGAGCTACGAGGAAGCCATCGAGCGGAACCGCTTCTGGCTCGGCTCTCTCGAGGAAGCCGACTTCTACGACCTTCCCTACACCGTCATCCGTCGGTTTCCCGATCTTTCGGCTTCCCTCGAGGGACGTGAGATCCGGGAGATGGCCCGGGAGGTCCTCGCCGGCCCCTACGTACAGCTGACGCTCAAGCCGGAATTGGAATAGGAGAGGAGGGACAATGAACCGAGAACAAGCGTTACATCACTACCACATGCACAGGATCGAGGCCTGCGCCGAGAATCTGAAGCGGAATAACTTCGAGGTAATCATCACGGAGAGTATTGCCGACGCGGAGGAGCGGTTCTTCGATACCCTCCTTCCCCGGGCGCGTCCTCGGACCGTCTCGTGGGGGGATTCGCTGACCCTCCACGCCAGCGGAATCCTCGGGCGCCTCGGTGCCGACCCCGCCGTCGATCTTATCGAAATCGAGCGGGAGGATATGTCGTGGGACGAGTCGATAGAACAGCGGCGAAAGGCCTTGCTGGCGGATCTTTTTATAACCGGAACGAACGCCCTTACCGAAGCGGGACAGCTGGTCAATCTGGACATGATCGGCAACCGGATCGCGGCTCTCTTATTCGGACCGCGGAAGGTTGTCGTCCTGGCGGGAAGGAACAAGATCGTCCCCCATCTTACGGCGGCCATGGACCGGTGTCGGAACTTCGCCGCCCCGGTCAACGCGGCACGTTTCGGGCTGGACACACCCTGCGTAGGGACCGGTTTCTGCGCCGACTGCGCCCGGGAGAGCCGGATCTGTAACGGGTGGTCGATAACCGAGAAATCATACCCCGCCTCGCGAATAGCAGTGGTCCTCATCAACGAGGACCTCGGATTCTAAAGAAAGGGTGCTCTTAGGTTAGCCGGAGAGGGTAAAAACTGTCAAACTTATGTTCAGCGACTATTCTGTGGTCACCATGGTGTGGGCAATCTCCTCCGGTGTCTCTTCGCCCCGGGAGGACTGTGGGCATTCCTCTTTCCAAATTCTTATCGGGAAACGAATTACCTTGGCGTATTTTCTTGGGTTTTTGTGCCGAATTGGCACGGAATATGTTATATGCCTAGCGGTCTATAATTATTTTACCCCGGCGGAAACACACCGCGGTCATACCGGATTAATCCGGCCCTCTCCGCCGGGGTCCCTTTATCCCGGGGCGAAGCGGCTCGTTCCCCGCTCCATCGCCAGCTTTCCGGTGCGGATCGATTCCAGGATAGCAAAGCTCTTGAACAGGTTAAAGGCGTTGTCCACCGACGAAGAATCACCGGTCACCTCTAAGGTCCAGATATTTTCCAAAGAGTCGATAATCCGCGCCTGAACCGCCGTAATTACCTGCAGCAGCTCCGCCCTCCGGTTTGGGTCGACTAAGATCTTGATGAGGGCGTGTTCCCGCTCCACCGCCTCTTCCTGTTTGATGTCCCAGGCCTTGATAACGTGGATTTGTTTTTGCAGCTGTTTCCGCACCTGCTCGAGTACCCGGTCGTCTCCCTTGACTAGGATAGTAAACCGGCTTTTCCCCGGAAGCTCGGTATGGCCTACGGTCAGGCTCTCGATGTTGAAGCCTCTTCTGGAAAAGAGTGCCGAGATCCGGGTCATGACTCCCGGAGTGTCGTCGGTGAGTATCGATATGGTATGGCGCATCTTAATCCTCCTCGATGCAGTCGGTCAGTGAGCTCCCTGTGACCATGGGATAGACATTGACCGGATTGTCGATGACGCAATCGATTACCGTGGTACCCTCGGAAGCTTGGGCGGCCTCCAAGGCGGCGGCCAGCTGTTCCTTTTTCTCCACCCGGTAACCGCGAACGCCCATCCGTTCGGCTATACCCGCGAAATCGACACAGCCCCCCAAGGAGCAGGACCTGTGTTTCCCACCGTAGAAGGCGTCCTGGAGCTGTTTGATCATTCCCAGGCAGGAATCGTTCATCACCAGTACGATTACCGAGATCTCTTCTTCCGCGGATGTTATCAGCTCCTGCAGCGTCATAAGGAAAGAGCCGTCTCCGGAGATACACACGATCCTCCGGTCGGGAGCTCCGAGCTTGGCTCCCAAGGCGGCGGGAAGTCCGAATCCCATGGTCCCGAGTCCTCCCGAGGTTACGAAGCTCTTTGGGGTGTTGACCGGAAAATGGTGTGCCGCGAAGATCTGGTGCCGGCCGACGTCCGTGACGAGGACGGGATCGGATAGTCTGGCCCGTACCTCGGTAATGATTCCCGGGACCGAGAGTCCTCCGGGAGGTACCTTGATCGGATGTCGTTCGTGAAGCCCCCGTACCCGTTCGAGCCAGCTCCCGTGCCCTGCGGGCTCGGTGACGCGGCACAGGGTCTCTAAGATGTTCCGGGCGTCTCCTACGATAGGGAGCGCCGAAGGGACATTCTTGCTTATCTCCGCGGGATCTATGTCGATATGGATTATCCGCGCGTTCGGAGCGTAGGTCTCCAAGGGTCCGGTGGAGCGGTCGCCGAATCTGGTCCCCAAGGCGATGATGAGGTCGGACTCACTTACCGCCGTATTAGCGGGGATCGTACCGTGATATCCTACCATACCTAAGTTCAGAGGATGGGCGTTGGGAAAAGCATTCTTGCCCATCAGAGTCCAGGTTACCGGAATCTGGTGCATCTCGGCAAATTCGAGGAGCTTGTCCTCGGCATCGGCGTGAACGATCCCCCCTCCCGCGAGGATGCACGGCCTCTCGGCCCGGGAGATCATCCCTACGGCCCGTTTTATCTGCCCGCTGTGCCCCTTGGTCGTGGGCTTGTATCCCTCTAAGGAAACTCCCTTCGGGGGATCGGGAACGAAGAGCTCGGTCTGGACGTCCTTGGGTATGTCGATGAGTACCGGGCCTTTTCTCCCCGTCGAGGCGAGATAGAAGGCCTCCTCGATAATCCCCGGGAGATCCCGGACCTCCTGGACGAGGTAATTGTGCTTGGTTATGGGGATTGTAATCCCGGTGGTGTCCACTTCTTGAAAGGCGTCGTTCCCTATCATCGTTCGGGGGACCTGTCCGGTGATGGCTACGAGGGGAGTCGAGTCCATGTAGGCGTTGGCGATTCCGGTAACCAAATTTGTAGCTCCGGGGCCGCTGGTAGCTATGCATACACCTACTTTCCCGCTGACCCGGGCGTAACCGTCGGCCATATGGGCGGCTCCCTGTTCGTGCCGGCTCAATACGTGGCGGATAGAGGAGTCGGCGAGGGCCTCGTAAATGGGCAGGGTTGCCCCGCCGGGATAGCCGAAGATCGTCGTTACTCCGAGTTTTTCAAGGGTATCCACTATCGACCTGGCTCCGATTATCTTTTCTGGGCTCATACTCCCCCCTTATGTAGGAAGGATTCTAGACATCCCTCCTAAAAAGTCAACATCGCCGCGGGAGCCGGAGATATCCCGGTATTTGCAAATTCCCCCCAAACCCTTTAGGCTGTATCTGATATGAAACTACTCGTTCCGAAGGGGGTTTCCGAAATCGAATATATCGTCAAGCGTTCCCGGTTTATCGGCAGGGCCGTCCGCATCGACACGCCCGAGGAGGGAAGGGCGGAAATTGCCCGACGGAGGGAAGAGTATCCCGATGCGGACCATGTGGTCTATGCCTTCGCCGTCGGACCCGAGACCTCCTTGGCCCTGGGGATGAGTGACGATCGAGAACCCAAGGGGACTGCGGGAAAGCCGGTCCTCGAGGTGGTCAAAGGGAGCGGAATTACCAATGTCCTGGTGACTGTGGTCAGATACTTCGGGGGAACCAAGCTCGGCACCGGAGGGCTGGCCCGCGCCTATACCGAGAGCGCGAAAAGGGTTTTGGCGGACCTTCCCGCAGTCCCTTTAGTAACCGAAATCGAATTTACAGTGGGGCTACCCTATCACCTCTACGATCCTGCGGTGCGGATTCTCGAGGAGCACCGGGGAAAGCGGTGCAGCGAAGAGTTCGATACCCTGGTGCGTCTTACCGGATCCGTCCCGGAGTCGAAGTTCGTCCGGTTCAAGGAAAAGATAACGGCCCTCTCCCGGGGAGAGGTGGTTATTATCCCGCGGTGATTACGCGGGCATCTCAGTTTAGAATAGGAGAGTTGTAATGAAACGCGGAGTATGTGCAGTGGTATTGGGAATACTTACGGCCTGCGGGGTCCTATGGGCGGGGGGAAATGGAGAGATGATGTCTCCAGAAATTACCGCGGACGGCTACAAGATGATCGAGCTTGAGGGTTCTGAGGTGCAATGGAAGGTCGACGGTGATAGTGTCCGGTTCAAGGTTTCCGCTCCCACCGAAGGTTGGGTGGCGGTGGGATTCGAGCCCTCCCGGTATATGCAGGACGCCAATATCATCATGGGCTATGTCCAAAACGGAGAGGTCTTCATATCGGACCAGTTCGGCACCTCCGCCTTCGCGCATCGAAAGGACGAGGAAATCGGAGGGACCTCGGACGTAACTGCCCCCGCCGGAAGTGAATCGGGCGGGCGTACCACCCTCGAGTTTACCCTTCCCCTTGATTCGGGGGACGAGTTCGATCAGCCCCTTACGGAAGGAGAGACGATCACCCTGATTCTGGCGTA
>JBKHAJ010000214.1:0-5946 GCA_046542935.1 Spirochaetia bacterium
AGATGATACATGTTTGCCTTCATAGCTTTCTGAAGTCTTTCCGGAGAGTAATCATTAAGTCTATCACCCAGATAGTTGGTCTTCCAGTCAATCACATAATATCTGCCATTAATACGGATAAGAAGGTCAATAAAACCCGCCATATAACCATTTATCATGTTAAAATCCAGCCTTCGGAAAACCTCCGGAGCTTGGTCGGCATATTTTTCATATAAATGTCTGAGAGAATGACCCGAGAGGGATCTTACCGGGAAAATAAAATACATCTCTTTCTTCATATCTGATTCAGGAATAGCTGATAACGAAAATTTCTCTCCTCTTAAGTTAATTTCTGTTTCCAATACTTCTGTTATGTTTTCTGATATCATCTCGGTGAGTTCACTATCAAAACCGTATTTATCAATACCTTCGACTATAACCGCGTCGACATCAGCACTATAATCTTCAAAACTGATATTCTCAAATATCTCATGCATCATTGAACCGGCTGAAGGCCCCTTCGGGATCACCGGGATGGCCGTCGATGAGGGGATGACCCGGTTTCGGCTCCGCGGAATCGACCGGGAGTTCCGGATAAATCTTCCCGGCAGGCACACCGTGCTCAACTGCGCCGCCGCTCTCGCGGCGGTGCTGCCCTTTGCCGGACGGCCCGATTTCGGCCGATCCGCGTCTCTCCCGGATACGTCTATCTTAGATGCGGCCTTAGATGCGGCCGCCGACGCCTTGGCCGGGTTCACCGGAAGCAGACGGCGGAGTGAAATTGTGGGCGAGACGGCGGGGGTCCTCTTTATGGACGATTACGGGCATCATCCCACGGCGATACGGACAACCCTCGAGGGGCTCAGACGGTTCTATCCCCGGCGCCGGCTGGTGGTGGACTTTATGTCCCACACCTACTCGAGGACGGAGGCCCTCTTCGAGGAGTTTGCTTCCGCCTTCTCCGCCGCCGATTTGGTGGTGTTCCACAAGATCTACGGATCCGCTCGGGAGAAGCAGCGGGCGGAAGTCACCGGAGAGAAACTCTGCGAGGCCGCCCGGAAATATGTGGACCGGGCCGTCTACTTCCACGAGATTGCGGACGCCGCCGGATTCCTCGAAGGTGAGCTTAGATCCGGGGACCTCTTTTTGACTCTAGGTGCGGGAAACAACTGGACCATCGGGAGGCGCCTCTACGAACACTTTAAATCACCCGGACCGCAGGAGGAGACCGCGGTATGAAGAGCATGACCGGATTCGGTTACTCCGAATATCAGGATAGCGAGATCCAGGCGAGTGTGCTGCTCAAATCCTACAACAATAAGTATTTAGACATCTTCGTCAATCTTCCTTCGATAATAAGCGGACTCGAGCCGGCGATACGGGATTTTCTATCCTGCCGGATCGAGCGGGGCCGCGTGGAGGTATCGATAAAGCTCAGGGAACTCAGCGAAGACCTTACCGTCCTTCTCGACGAGAGCACCGCCCGAAGCTACATAGAAGCTTTAAGCGGACTTGCCGCTCTGGCAGGACTCGAGAGGGAAAAGCTCCTTCCCGGCCTGCTGCAGATCGAAGGAATACTTAAGGCCCAACGGAATCGGGATACCGATTACTACTGGACTCTTCTCGAGCCCCGCCTCGAAGCAGCCTTCGTCCAGTACGAAGCTAGTCGAATAAAAGAAGGAGCCGCCGCCCAAGACGACGTCGAGAAATCGGCCGGGGTCATCCGCGGCCGCCTCGAGGTTGTCCTGGCCCGTGCCGGCGAGCTCGAGGCGAAGATCAAGGAGAATCTTACAAACAGGTTCGCAGAGGTCTTGGGAAACGAGATCGATGAGAACCGGATTCTTTCAGAAACGGCGGTGATGCTGGTCAAGTACGATATCAACGAGGAGATCGTCCGGCTCACGGGTCACCTCGACAGCCTGGAGGAAACCTTAGCCGGATCAGGAGCGGTGGGGAAGAAGCTCGATTTCATCTGTCAGGAGCTCAACAGGGAGATCAATACCATCGGTTCGAAGAGCGTCATCTTGGAGGTCAATCAGGCGGTCATCGAGATGAAAAACGCCGTCGAGAAAATGCGGGAACAGCTGAGAAACGTGGAATGAGGAATACATCATGAAAGAGGGCATCAAGATAGCGGTTTCGGGAAAGAGCGGCTGCGGCAATTCCACGGTGAGCTCCCTGGTGGCGGAGCGGCTGGGGCTCCGCATGATCAACTACACCTTCCACACCATGGCCGAGGAGATGAATATCAATTTCAAAGAGCTCTGCGAACTCGCCGAGGAAGATCCCAAATACGACCGGCACCTGGACCGGAAACAGGTACAGCTCGCCGAGGAAGGGAACTGCGTTCTCGGTTCCCGCCTGGCCATATGGATGCTCGAGGACGCCGACTTAAAGGTCTACCTCGAAGCACCCGTGGAGGTCCGTGCCCGGCGCATTCAGGATCGGGAAGGGGGCAGCTACGAGAAAGTCTTAGCGGAGACAAGGGAACGGGACCGCCGCGACACCGAGCGGTATAGGCGCCTCTACAATATAGACAATAATGAGTACGCCTTCGCCGACCTCATTCTCGACGTTTCCGAGCTCGACCAGTACAAGGCCGCAGAGGCGGTGATCCGGGAGGCGGAAAAAATACGGTAAGAGCTTATCTTTAACCTGCTTTTCTCACGGATTACGGACACCGCTTTACACAAATCCGGTTTTCTGATATGAATATCTCCATGATAATACCCCTTGATCTGCTCGTCGGAAACGAAGATAACGTATACGAGCTCACCTGCGCGGCCATTCGCAGGGCCCATCAGCTGACCGTCGCCGGCGACGAAGAAGTTGAGGAGAACAACGGCAAGATCGTTTCCACCGCGATCAAGCAGATACTCACCCGGCAGGTCAATTACACCCTTATCGAATCCAGGTGACCCGGCGGAACCGGATAATACTTATATTCGGTCCCACCGCGGTCGGCAAGACCGACCTTCTCGTCCGGCTTTTTTCGGATCGCGGGGAGATAATCAGCGCCGACAGCATGCAGGTCTACCGATACATGGACATCGGAACGGCAAAGCCGGGACCCGATGTGGTATCGCGGCTTCCGCATCATCTTATCGATATAAAGGACCCCGATGAGCAGTACAACGCGGGGGAGTTCGTCCACGCGGCGGATCGTCTTGTTCCGGAAATCGAAGCCCGCGGAAGTGTACCGGTTATCTCCGGCGGGACCGCCTTTTATTTCCGAAACTTTATCTGCGGGCTCCCCGAAGCCCCTCCGGGGGATGAGTCGGTGCGAGAACTACTCAAAAAAGAGCTCGAGGCGGAGGGCCCTGATCGGCTGTACCGTGAACTCGAGGAAGTCGACCCGGTAACGGCCGAACGCATAACCTCCGCGGACACCTACCGCATCCTCCGGGCCCTCGAGGTGTACCGGGTTACCGGCCGCCCTCTCTCCGGCTTCGCCGTGGGGGAAGAGCCCCGGAGTCTCTACAGACTGCTTGTCATCGGCCTCGAGCGGCCGAGGGAGGAGCTCTACCGGCGGATCGATCTGCGTGTAGAGGGAATGTTCGCGAGGGGACTTTCCGACGAGTTCAAACTGCTTCTTGCGAAAGGTTTCGGTCGAAATGATCCGGGACTTAAAGCCATCGGCTACCGGGAGTTCTTCGAGATGCGTGAAGAGGGGTGTCCCTCCCTTACGGATATCAAAGAGAGAATCAAGCGGAACACCCGCAGATTCGCTAAAAGGCAGATTACCTTCTTCAAGCGGCTGCCAGGTATCCGCTGGTTCCGTCCCGATGATGAGGCGGCGATCCGGGAAGAGGTCGATAGCTTTCTTACAAACCGGTAGTTTCTCATATATTCCCTGTCTCGGGGCACTCAAATACCACCGAGTGCCGGAATAGGGTTTTCAGTCGACGTCCTTTTCTCCGAATATGATGGCCGAAAAAACCTGTATCTCCGTGTCTTCCGACCGCCAACAATTCTCGGGGAGGCCCGCCTTACGGCAGGTATAGTTCAGGAAAGTTTCCCGGTCCCATCCCTGCTCGGTCGCCACCTGAGGAAGGAGGACTCCCGAACGAATTCCCCTTTGCATCAGTATCCCGTGCTTTCCTACCTCTACCTCTTCGGGAGAATCTATCCGTTTGAGGGGTGTCAAAACCGATATTTCGATATCGATGTCCGGATATTCATCTCTGGTCAATTGAGGAAACCGGGGATCGTTGAAGGCCGCGGAGACGGCGAGCTCTTGGATACCGGTAAACAGGGGCTTGACACCGGTTATGTGCCCGATACATCCCCTGAGGCTCCCCTTTTTGTGAAGCGTAACAAAGGCGCCGCAGTGGGTACTCATGTTCTCGGTAGGACGGGGCAGACTCAGCTCGCCTCCGAAGAGTCGGGAGCGGATGGTCTCCCGGGCCGTCAATAGGAGCATTCGTTTTTCGTCTTCCGTCAATGTAAAATCCATGGTCATTCTCCTTCGAACAGTCCAAAAGCGGCGTAGCGGACGACGGTTTCCGCCGCCTGATCGATCCTCGAGGAAGAAGACTCGGCAAGGAGGCGGACCTCCGTCCGCCCGACAGCATGATTTCTTAAGGAAAAGAGACCGGCTAAACAGCCCGGGCCGCACAGGGACATCTTTCTAAGCTGCTCTCTATCGGTCAAGCCTCGAGCATCCTTTGCGAGGATCAGCTTCTTGGCGAAGTCGGCTTGGAGCGCGGAATCGGCTTCGCCGGAGGCACTGCTCAGGTTGGTTGTCGCAATTAATAGGGTCCGTTTCCCCTTCGATTTTTCTTCGAGGGTAAGGTCCAGAGCCCCCGCGAGGGCCCGGGAATTAGATACCGTAGGTGCGCCCATCAGGATGGGAACAATAGTCGTTTCGGGAAAGAGGACCTGAATAAAGGGGAGCTGCACTTCCAAGCAGTTCTCTTCGAGATGAGGGATGTCATTGATGATGATTCGATTACTGCAACTCGCAATCTCTTCGGTCAGTATCCTGTCGACAGGGAGAATCCCCAGAGGAGTCCGAAACGCCGCCGACTCGGACAGAAATATCGTATCCTCCCTCTCCCGGTGGACCGGTCCGATGAGAACTACCGTATCCGCGGCGAGGCCCGCCGCCGACGCCAAACCCGCCGCGATGATGTCGCCGCAGTAGTCATATGCCGCGTGTGGAGTAATACATCCGGTCGGCGGAGCAGCCGCGCTTTTACCCGCGGCGGTAAGGAGACTTTCCACACGCCCTCTCAATTCACCGGGATCATCGGGATAGAAGATTCCATCCACGATGGGCTCGCGTATCCTTCCGATATCCATACTTTTAGTATGCGAAAATATGGAAATAAAATCAATTTTTGCGGGTATAGAGGATATCAGGTCGAATCGTGGAGACGCCTGATACGCTCATCCTCTAATTGGACGCTCAAATTTTTCTCTTGAGTAGGGATGACGAGGCCGAGCTTTCCGTGCTTGGCGCGGCGCAGATACTTCACCTGGGTATAGTAGAGCTCGCCTTTACCCGACGAGCGGCCTTTGCTGTAGAAGAGCGCCAGGTTCGCCGCGTCGAGAAGGGTCTGTAAGGGTACGCTCTTTCCGGGGATGTTCTTGATAAAGACGTACCCGCCGGGAAAGTCACGGGTATGGAGCCAATAATCGTTTCCTTTGACGTGTTTGCGCAGAAGCTCGTCGTTCTCCTTGGCGGTACGACCCACGAGGATATCGAACTCCCCCGAGCGGAGTTTGAGTCCCGGAACCTCTTCATCGGCGGATGGGCGCTGCCGGGTACGGGCCCGCTGTTCCGCTTCGATATAACCCTCAAGCTCTTCGAGCTCTTCGGTTTCCGCGATCCACTTTTCTTCGTTTTTCGTATTCTCGAGTTCCCGCCGGAGGCGGGCTTCGTCCTTCTTCAGGTGCTCGAGCCCGGACTTGGCCTTCCGGTATTTGCCGTAGTAACGCTCGGCGTTTTGGGACGGAGAGAGG
>JBKHAJ010000215.1:0-5925 GCA_046542935.1 Spirochaetia bacterium
GGAAGATTCTGCTTCTGTTTTTGAAACCAGGTCATTGTATTCCACTACCGGCACCACCCCGGACATTCCTCACAACGAAGGGGCCTACAGACCTATCCGTATAACCGCGCCGGAGGGGTCGGTGGTGAACCCCCTGTTTCCGGCGCCGGTCGCCTCGTGCACTCTGGACACCGCCTGTGCCGTATTGGAGGCTTGCTGGCAGGCACTGGCTCAGGTCCTTCCCGACAGGGTGCCGGCGGGATGGAACCGGTGGAACGGACCGACTATTACCGGTATCGATCCGCGGAGCGGCGGGTTCTACGTCATGTTCGGATTCAACGGCTTCGGCGGCGCCGGGGGAATGAAGGGGATGGACGGTCGACACTACATAGGCGACGGCATAGATCTAGGCGGGCTCATCGCACCGAATATCGAGACCAACGAGATGGACTATCCCCATCTGACACTGTTCAACGAGTTTACCCCCGATTCCTGCGGGGCGGGAGAGTATCGCGGCGGGTGTGGGGCCAAATACCGGATCAGGGTATACGACGATGAGCCTACCCTCGTCATGTTCGGGGACGGAAAAATCCATCCCCCCTACGGGCTCTTCGGCGGGCGGCCCGGATCGTGCAATCTTGCCTACATCAATGAAGGCACGGACGGGGAGCGGGAGCTCGCAGCGAAGGAAACGGTGCGCCTCGAGAAGGGGGACACCTATACGAGCTACCCTTCGGGAGGAGGCGGGTGGGGGAACCCCTTCGACCGGGACCCGGAATTGGTACGAAGGGACGTCAGAAACGGAATAGTCACGGTCGAAAGCGCCGAATCCCTCTACGGGGTGGTCTTCGAGAACACCGAACGGTTCGAGATCGACGAGGAAAAAACAGCAGGACTCAGGTCCGAAAGGTCCTAAAGGAAGGATACACCATGAGAGAGATACGAAAGATAGCCGTCCTCGGGGCGGGAAGCGGAGGTTTTATGTCGGCGGCGGATTTCGCCGGCATGGGATACGAAGTCTCTTTATTTTCCCGGAACCCGGAGAAGTTGGAGGGGGTCGAGGAGAAAGGACGGATCGAGGTCCTCGACATCGACAGCAAGCCTACCGGCAAGTTCGGGAAAGTCGCCCTCGTTACCTCCGACATCGCGGAGGCGGTGAAGGGAGCCGACGTCATCGTCAATCCTATCCCCTTTTTTGTCTGCGAGGAGTACGCGCGGATGACGGCGCCGCACCTCGAAGAAGGGCAGATCGTTCTCTATCTGGGAAAGGGGGGAGCCTCCCTGACCTGGGCGCGGGTCCTTAATGAGGAAGGTGTTTCAGCACGGGTCTATCTCGCCGACTGCAATACCCTTCCCTACGGGGCTTCCAAGAAAGGGGGGTATCAGGTACGTCTCGAGAACCGGACACAGAACCTGATTATCGCCTCTTTTCCCGGAAAGGACATCGACCGGGTGATGGAGGCGGCCCGGAAGCTGTATCCGGAAGATCACGGATATACCCTGAGGGCCGGACAGAACGCCATCGACAGTATCTTGGTCGACTACAACGCCATAACCCACACTCCGCCGATGATATGCAACGCCGGACGGATCGAATCGGGGGAGAAGGATTTTTTCCTCTTCGGGAAGAAGGAAAACACCCCGGGAATCGTCAACATTATCGAGAAGATCGACCGGGAGCGGATGGCCATCGGCGAAAAGCTGGGACTCAAGCAGTATCCCTTGGAAGAGGAGATCATGATGGTCAAGTGGAACCCTAGAGGGGAAGATTACGTGCTCCCCCTCTACGACGCCATTCATACTCCCTTCCTCGAGGTCTGCGAGGGGCCGTACAGTCTGGAGGCCCGCCACCTGACCGAGGACGTTCCCTACGGTCTGGTGACCTTTTCGTCCCTAGGGAACCTCTTAGGTGTTCCGACCCCGTACACCGACGCGGTGATAACCATCGCCGAGGGGCTTCTGAACAAGGACTTCCGTTCGATCGGGAGGACGATAGAGGAGATGGGGATGGATCCCTCCTGGTCGGTGGACCAGGTCAAGCGGTATTTGAAGGAAGGAGGAATAGATGGATAATTTAAAGGGAAAATCGATTGCCGGAATAACCGACGTAGACAAGGAACAGATCGAGTTTATCCTCGAGGTGTCGAGCATGCTCAAAAGGGAGCTCAAGACGGGAAGAGCACATCGGCTGCTCGAGGGTAAGAGCCTCGGAGGTATCTTCGAGACTCCTTCCACGAGAACGAGCGTGAGCTTCGAAACCGCAATGATGCAGTTAGGGGGTCACATGCTGTGGCTCGACCAGAACAGGCTCTGGGTGGGAGAAGCCGCGGAGGAGGACTGGCGGGACACCATAAAAACCCTCGAAAGGTATCTGGACGGTATCGCGTACCGGTCGGTCCGAAGGGACCGCCTCGATTCGGCGGTGGAGTATTCGGGTATCCCGGTTATCAACGCATCCTGTCCCGTGGAGCATCCCTGTCAGGCTTTCGCCGATGTGTTGACCATGCAGGAGAAGAAGGGACGGGTAAAGGATCTGAAAGTAGCGCTCTGCTGGGGATACCGAACGGCGAATCCCCCCGCGGGACTCACCAACTCCACCATGCTCATGGCGGGAAAAATGGGATTCAACCTCTCCATAGCCTGCCCGGAAGGTTTCGATCCGGATATGAACATCAAGAAACTCGCCGACGATGCCGCCGAGTTGTCCGGAGGCAGAGTGGAGATAGTCCGCAGTTACGACGAGGCGGTGAAGGACGCCGATTTTATCAACGTCTATTCCTGGGTTTCTCCGGAGGTCTTCGCCAAGGGTCTGGAAACACACTTTCAGGGCGATCCTGAGTTTCAGGAAAAGAAGGCTAAACTCAAAGACAAGTGGATAGTAGACAAGAAGGTCGTGGATATGGCCAAGAAGGACGTTCGGGTCATGCATTGCATGCCCATAAGCCGTAACACCGAGGTGACCGACGAACTCCTCAATTCGGACAAGTCGATCATATTCGACGAGGCGGAAAACAGGCTGCATACTGAGAAGGCGATTCTCGCCTTGACCATGGGCGGGTATAGGTAAGGGACCTGGGGAGGGGACCGTGGCGGAAAAAATACGAATAGTTCACTACATCAATCAGTTCTTCGCCGGAATAGGGGGCGAGGAGAAGGGGGACGCCCCCCTGGAGTTTGTCGACGGGCCGAAGGGACCGGGCATCGGAATAGAAGGGGCCCTCGGTGATTCGGCCGTAATCGTCAGGACCATCTGGTGCGGCGACAACCGGATCAACCAGGAGCAGGAAAAGACCTTGATCGAGATAGAGGAGCTTATCCGTGCGTCGAAACCCGACGTGGTCGTCGCGGGGCCCGCTTTCAATGCAGGCAGATACGGTTTGGCCTGCGGAATGGTGATGAAGCTCTGCGGCGAAAAGTTAGGCGTTCCCTGTATCACCGGACTCTACCCGGAAAACCCCGCGGTGGAAATCTATAAGCGGTACGGCTACATAGTACCCTGCGCCGAAACGGCGGCGGGTATGAGGAAAGATTTGCCCAAGATCGCGGCTTTAACCCTCAAGTGCGGCCGGAACGGCAAGCTCGATAATGCCCTGGTCGACGGTTATATCCCTAGGGGATACCGGTACAACGAGATGGTCGAAAAGAACGCGGCCGAGCGGGCCGTCGAGATGCTCTTGAAGAGGCTCTCCGGCGGGAACCCGCCGACCGAGGTTCCTCTAAGATCCTTCGAGAAGGTGCCCCCCGCGCCTCCTCTGACCGATCTCGCTTCGGCTACGATTGCGGTAGTAACCGGAGGGGGCATGGTCCCAAAGGGAAACCCGGACAAACTCAAACAGGCCTTCTCCGACAGCTACGGGGTCTATTCCATCGAAGGGATGGACGAGCTCCCGGCGGCGGATTTCAAGGGAATCCACGGGGGGTACGACAGCTCCTGGGTGGACGAAGACCCGGACCGGGTCGTCCCGCTGGACGCGCTCAGAGATCTGGAAAAGAAGGGGAAATTCAAGAAACTCCACGCCGAATACTTCGCCCTGTGCGGAATCGGCACAAATGTCGCCATGAGCAAGAAACTCGGAGCGAGTATCGCGGAAGAGCTCAAACGGAAGAGCGTATCCGCCGCGATATTCACCTCCACATGAGGAACCTGTACTCGTTGCGTGTCAACGATGCAGAAAGAAGCCGAGCGGATCGGAATCCCTTCGGCGCTCATTACCGCGATTCCTTCGGTCGCGAAGTCGGTAGGAGTAAGCAGGATTGTAACCGGCGGAGGAATTCCGTATCCCGCGGGGGACCCGAACCTGCCGAGGGACCGGGAAATCGAGTTTCGAAAGCGCCTCGTGAAAACCGCCCTCGAGGCGATCACCACCGAGGTCTCGGAGCCGACCGAATTCGATGTGGCCTTAGCCTGATATCGGAGGACCTATGAAACTTGAACGCGGATATTTTACCATTAAAGACCTCGAGTTCGGGACGGAGACGGCCCTCGAGAACGGGGTGCTTACAGTCGACAAGGAAGAGCTCGAAAAATATCTCCTCGACTCGGACGAGAACGGGAACATTGCCGGCCTGGAACTGGAAATCGTGAAGCCCGGGGAGTCGACGCGGATCGTCCATATCCTCGATACCCTCCAGGTCGGGGTCAAGGTGGAAGGTCCCGGAGAATTTATGCCGGGGCAGCTCTCGCCCCCCACCATCGTGGGGGAGGGAAAGACCCATCTCATTACAAACCTCGCGGTCATGGAGTGCGCCGAACTCCCCTGGGCGGGAAAATCGGCGCTCCTGTATCCCCGGGACGCAATCGTGGACATGATCGGTCCCGCGGCGGGTTATTCTCCCTTTTCCGAAACCTTCAATCTTATCCTTAAAATGGAGATGGCCGAGGGTTCCAGCGACGTCGAGTACGACGGTTCGGTCAGGGCGGCCGGTATCAGGTGTGCCCGATACTTGGCGAACCTGATCAAAGACCTCGAGCCTGAAAGTACCGAGCTCTTCGATTTCGCCGCCGAGGTGGACCCCGCTCTCCCGAAGATAGCCTACGTAACCCAGTGCCAGAACCAGGGGACCTACTCGAACACTTTCCTCTACGGTCGGGAGGTGAGCAACATCGTTCCGACCTTACTTGGCCCCACCGAGGTGATGGACGGGTGTATCGTCAGCGGCAACTACGTGTGGCCCTGCTTCAAGATCCCCTCGTACATCCAGGCTAACCTGCCGGTCGTGATGCACCTTGCCCGGGCCCACGGGAAGAGCTGTAACTTTACCGGGGTCGTCTTCGACAGGGGGCACAACAACAGCCACTTCGAGAAGCAGCGGGTGGCCAACATCGCCGCCAATCTGGTTCGCCGGTCAGGGGCCGACGGGGTGGTCATCTCTTGGGAAGGGGGCGGAAACGCCGCTACAGACGCCATGCTCACCCTCAAGACCTGCGAGAACTGGGGAATCAAGGCGGTCCCCTTCACCTTCGAGTTCGGGGGCCCCGACGGAACCGAGGGAATTCTCCTCGTCGACGATGTCCCCGAGGCGAAGTATGTCGTATCCACCGGGTCGATCGAAAAGCCCACGACAATTCCTAAGGTGGGCCGGGTTGCCGGGGGAGACTGCCTGAGATTGAGAAAAGAGACCGGAGGGGAGCCTGAGCCCGCCGATATAGAGAGGACCCTGGATGTAACCACCGCCTTTTACTGCGGGGCAAATCAGAGCGGAATCGGCAAGCTCGCGGGGGTGCCGTACTGATGCTCTACGATATCCTTATCATAGGCGCGGGCACCGCAGGACTCACCGCGGGGATTTACGCCGCCCGGGCGAAACGGAGTACCTGTATCGTCGATAAGAAGCGTCCGGGGGGACAGGCGGCGACCACCGAGAGGATGGAGAACTATCCCGGGTTTCCCGGCGGCGTCGGCGGCAGGGAGCTGACCAACCTCTTCCGCGATCAGGCCCTGCACA
>JBKHAJ010000216.1:0-5915 GCA_046542935.1 Spirochaetia bacterium
GTGGTCGCGGTGTAGTCGATCCGAAGCTCGTTCTCTTCGGTGAGGGTGTAGACTACGGTTACCTCCAGGTTGCCCGGATATCCCTCCTCGCCGTCTCGGCTCAGATAGCTCAAGGCCACCGAGGCCGAATCGGTATTCTTGCCGCTTTCCGCCTTCCACACCACCTTGTCGAAGCCTTTGACTCCCCCGTGAAGGTGGTTTTCCCCGTTGTTTTGGGCCAGGGTGTATTCCTTTCCGTTCAAGGTAAACCTTCCTCCCGCTATCCGGTTCGCTACCCGGCCTACTGTGGCTCCGAAGTAGGGGTGGTCCGAGAGGTATCCTTCGAGGGTGTCGAAACCCAGGGTAACCTCTCCTACGTTCTTGTCCCGGTCCGGCATCTCGAGGGACATGAGAATACCTCCGTAGGTGATGATCGACGCCTTGATGCCGTTCTTATTCGTCAGATCGTACCGGGTTACCTTCCGGCCGTCGTCGAGGGTTCCGAATTGTGTTTCTTTGAGTTCCATGTCGCTTACTCCTTTTTCGTTTCTACTCCCGCTCCCCGAGGAGGGTTTTGAGCTGTTTGATGTCCGCAATCAGTTTTCCCCGGTCTAAGTTCTGGAATTTCTTCGGGACCATCTCCCGGCTGGTGCACTCGAGGACCGCCACTAAGTTCTGGAGCTCGATTTCATGGGGATAGGCCGGAGGAACAAAGTCCTCGATGGTGGTTTCTAAATCCTCCCGGGTAACGGTGACGTGATTGTTCATAGCCGCGTTGAACTTAGCACGGATCAGGATTGCCTCGATATCGGCGCCGGAGAAGTCGTTCTTGTGTTTCTTGAAGAGGTCCGCTCCGGAAACCTCTCCGGAAAGGCGTATTTTCAGCTTGCTTACCAGGATCTTGAAGAGGTCCTCCTTCTCATCAGTACTATCCGGATAGAAGAGAGCCAGGTGCTCTTCGGCGCGCCCCTGCCGTTTTAAGTCGATGGGAAGAAGATCGGGTCTGCAGGTGATGAGAAACCAGATGATCTTTCCCCGGTACTCGGTGTCCCCCATGAAACTCGCTATCTGGGCGAAGATCCGGTTGCTGGTTCCCGAATCCCCCTCCATGTTCCGGTCGCCAAGGAAGGCGTCCGCCTCATCGATCATAACCCCCACCGGGGCCATGGCTTTCAGAATATTGAGGACCTTTTCCAGGTTCGATTCGGTAACCCCCTGCCACTTGGACCGAAAGTTCCGGAACTTTACGATGGGAATCCCTATTTCCCCTGCAAAGGCGGTCACCATAAAGGACTTTCCCGTCCCCACCGGTCCGGAAATGAGGTATCCCATGGGGAGGACGTCGAGACGCCCCTGCTTGATGGCCCGGGCGGCGCTCTTGAACCGCTTTTTGACGAAATCGTGCCCCGAAATCATCTTCAAATCGTGCTCCGATTCGATAAACTCCAACAGGCCGGCGGCCTCGTTTTCGATGATCTCCTTTTTCTTACGCCTGAGGTAGTCCAGGGAAATCGGCCGGTCCTCCTCGAAGCTCTCAGCGGCTATCTGATTGAGATTCAAGAGATTGAGTCCCGAGGTGATCTTGGCCATGCGATCGGGATTGAGTCCCCTGTCCAAGAGGAGCGCCTCGTCCCGGTAGAGGAACTCTAGGAAGCTCGCCCTGACCGTTTCGTCGGGAATAGGTATGTCCACTTTGACCGTGGAGGGGGATTTGACCAGCCGCTGGCTGATATCGACCAGATTCTCGGTAAGAAGTAGTATGGAAACATCCCCCTGGGTAAAGATCGGGTCATGTGACCATCTGTTGAGAGTTACCAGGCAGTACCGGTCGTCGTCCCCGAGCTTCGAAATGTCGGTATTGGGCACCACCGTCTCGGCGTAGTCTATAATAAGGACGATCCGTTTCTTTTTGTTCATATTCATCAGGAAGTACTTTTCCAGGTAGTGGAAACCCTTCAAGGGGTCCACCGAGATGAAATCGGAAGGATCATCTTCTTCGTACATCTCGGACATGGTTGTCAGGTACTCCTTCTGCATTTCCGGGGTGCAGAAGTTGACGCCGGAGCTCCGGTCGTAGAAGGCGATGATGTCCCGGTTTCCGAAGAGGACCTCCGAGATGTAATCTTGAATCCGTACGAAAATGAACTGTCCCTCGTAGAGCTGGTGGGGGAGAAAGTCACGGATGTTGCCGTTGACGATGTAGAGGTTCGAGGTTTTCGAACAGTACTTGTACGACAAATCCTGTGCCCAAACGGGCAGGACCTTGATGAATTCGAGATTTTTTTTGATGAGCTGCTCGGCCATACTTCCCCCTCCCAGTAGGTCGCTATGGTTACCCTCTCAGTATACGGTGAATGCCCGGCACGGTCAATCAGAAGGAGATTTTGAACTCGAGTCCCCCGTGGAGCCCGAATACCCAAAGACTCGTGGAGCTCCGATCGAGCCCCAGGGCGATCCGCGCCAGGAGGTGGGCTGTTTCGGGGACCACGAGTCCGGTGGAATGTGACACGAGTATCCCGAATCCCAGACCCTCCCGGGGCGGGTCGAACCGGGGCCCTACGGATGTTTCCAGAGTTTCGATGTGCTCGAAATAGAGGGATGTACGGTTTTTCTCCTCGATAAAGTCAAGATCGAGGGAGAACTCGGCAGGGGTCCGCCAGGTGAATTGAATTTCGATGTTATCGGAGGTGAAATATCCATCTTCGGAGGTGTTACGGATATTCAGGGTGTTGTCGATGACGAGTTCCGTATTGTTCCTCCCCAGGAAGATGAGGATGTGCTCGAGGGAAAAATCGGTGGAGACATGCTCCAGCTCGACGCCTCGGGTCTGGGAGAACTCGATCAGGGTAGTGAACTCGTCGGTCTCGTAGAACTCCGCCAGGGGATGCAGCCCCCTCAGGCCGAAGAGGTTCAAGGAGGTCATCCTCAAGGAGAGGTTCCAGGTAAGGGTGTCCTCGATTTCGATTCCCCTCCTCTTGAGATTTCGGATGAAGTCGAACCCCGCGGCGCTGGGTATGAAGAGGTCCATGATCCGGGACGATGAGAGTCTCGAGACATCGAGCCCGGCTTCGGCCGTATAGTCGGCGTCGAGAAAATCGGAGCTGCCGGAGGTAAAGTAATCACCCTGCGCGGAAGCGAAGATCTCGTAGAAGGGGATGCTTCCGTAGAAGTATTCGGCCGCGGCGTATCCCGTACCGAATCGAAAGAATCCCGTTCCGAACCCCCGCGCACCGGGGGTATCCATTATGTGAGCTGACGATCTGCCGTATCGGGGTGTCAGGGTCCATTCCGCGGGGGTCTCGGCGAGGAATACCATGGGGAGCTCCCCGGCGACGGAGGCGTAGTTCCGTTGTCTACGTGTCGCTGCGCCGTACTGCCTGAAGCCCAGGACATGGTCGAGGCTTCCCCCGACGGGGAAGGTTTCGATCCTCAATTCCGCATCCGCCTCCCAGGCCTGTTCCGGAGCCGGATCTCCGTACCAGGGAGCGAAGAACCGGTAGCCTGTAATCCAGCCGGCGAAGTAGTTCGATATCGGTTCGGCATATCCGGCGGAAACCTGTTCGAAGGAGGTATCCGCGGAGAAGGTGACCGGTACCGACAGGGTGGTTACGATTCCTCCGCTCCACGCTTGAGTCAAGGTGCTCGAGAGAAGTGCCGTCTCCTGAGTCAGGGTAAGTCCCGCCCCGCTGAATATGTCGACGATAAGGGTATTGCTTCGGGAGAAGGAGTAATCATCCCCGTCGTGCTGCCGGCTGTACCGATCGGTGAAGACCACGGGACTCGGAATCGAGGGGATTGTAAGTTCGTGCCCCCCGGAGAGTGCCAGACGAGGGGGAGCCCACAGGAGCTCGAAATCGATTGCGGTCCCCACAAAGAAAATGTCCGCCGCCGCCTCGGTGGCGGTGCTTATACTCCCGGGGGCGTAGCTTTCGGTAAATCCCGAGGCGAACCGGTCGCCGATGAAGGCGGTTTGCTCCCGGAGCCGCAGGTTGCTTACCACCGGAACCCCGTTAATGCTCACCAATTCCCCGTCGTAGGTGTATTCCGCTTCCCCGGCCGCTCCCGCGGAGACGGCGATATGGGCGTTCTTCAAATGGATTTCATCTATATACATCGTTCCATTTTCGGAGGTATCTACCCCCCGAATTACAATCTTGGATAGTGTCCCCGAGGTCGTAGTACGGGTAACCGACGCGCCTGGAAAATCGGACCCGTTGACCAGTACGGTGTCGTCGGCGAGGTCCACGGAGACCTTAGCCCATTCATCCCGTACCTCCGCGGGGAGGCTGACCACCAGGCCGTTGCCGTCGGAGCCGGTAATCTCGAGAAAGACCGTGCCCGAAGGGGTGGGTACGGCCGCGGGAAGGCGATAGTAGAACTCCAGATTGCGGTACTCCTCGAGGGGAAGGGGAGTGGTGTAGCCTGTAGCCGTCCACTCCTCCCCCGGGTCCATGTTCGACCACTCGATTTCCAGGACCTTCTGGCTCGAGTCGCCGGGGTGGAATTCGTTTAATACCTCGGGAAAGGTTTCGGTCAAGAGTTGCGGGGGAGGAGGAGAAACCTGGAACTCGTAGAGCTCCCGGAGTTTTATCGACCCGGGTGAATCGGCCTCTCCGTAATAAGGGCTGCTCTCCACGGATATGCCCCCCACCATGAGCCTCCCGCTTGCGTCTCCGGCTCCCGTGTAGACCAGGATGATCCTGAATGCGGAGACCGCGTGGAGTTTGGCCCGGTCGTCGGAGTCGAAGGAGACCTCCGCGAGGGTCCATGCGGAGCCGGGGAGGGGGGAAATTTCTTTCTCCACGAGCCGGTCGTCCCGTTCGGCATCGAGGATACCGTTGCCGTTGGTATCCTCCGAATCCACGACCCCGTCTCCGGCGTTATCGGGGCCGGTCCCGAACAAAAGCACCGCATCGTTGGCGGGGTCGTTGAAGGGGAATCCCCGCGCGTAGGGGCCGCTCTCTTTGTCGAGGATACCGTCGTCGTCGAGATCTTCCCCCACCGCGCCTAAGTGAATGTAGCATTCCAGATCGGCGGGCAGATCTTCCCCGAGCCAGTAGAAGCTCAAGGATTCCGCCCCGCTCAAGTCGATGTATCCCCCGTCCGTCGTCAGGGGGATCTGTGCCCCCACCCAGGAGTTCGAGTTACCGACTTCGAAATCCATGACCATTACCGTATTGTCGGCGGAGCTTCCTCCCGACCCCGCGGCGGCGGGCCCCGGTTTCTGTCCGGTCTCATAGGGGTAGACCTGGTCCGCCGGGGCGTCCCAGGTGTAGGGCATAAGCACCGAACCGGTCAGGAGCGAAGAGGTCCGGAAGTTGGTGTAGATGAGTCTGCCGCGATTAGCCCTGCCGACGGAGTGGCCGCCGACATTTTCGGCCGGCACCGACGAGGGATAAATGTTCTTTTCGGTTATTCCGACATAGAAGCCTCCCTCCTCCATGCCGGGGCCGCGGAAGAGCCCTCCGGTATCTGATGTGGCGAAACTCAATCCCGCGTCGAAAAAGGCGTTAAACCGGTCGCTGCTGTAGGTGAAACCCGATGTAAAAAGAACGCTTCCCGGATTTTCCCCCGGCCGCGTCGTGTAAGACCCGGAGGCGAGGTTCCAGTTGAGCCCGAGGGCAAGATCGATCTCCCACGCGGGATTCAAGACGAACCGGTTACCGATCCCCATCATGATGTTCCCCCCGCTCCCCGGGCCGGTAGTGCGGTAGGTGATTTCCACGGTATCCTCGGGAAAGATCCTTCTCCCCAGGGTCACCTCGCCGACGGCGTAGTCCACGGTAAACCGGGTTTCGGCGATTCCGTTTATCCTGACGGAGACCGAACCGGGGACCGCGTCGGGAGAGATGAAGAACCCCTCCGCGGGCTCTAAAACGGTAAACTCGAGTATTTCCCCGTAGTATCCTTCGGATATCTCCCGCTCAACCCCGTAG
>JBKHAJ010000217.1:0-5898 GCA_046542935.1 Spirochaetia bacterium
CCGGTTCATGTAATCGATCAACACAATGGCGTTATTCACCACGATACCCACCAGAAGGATTGCCCCCACGAAGGCCATGAGGCTGAAGGTAGTCCCGGTAATCAGCAGCGCAAGGACGAGGCCTATCGCGGCGAAGGGGACCGAGAACATCACGACTAGGGGGTGCAGCAGCGACTCGAACTGGGAAGCCATGACCATGTACACCAGAAGCACGGCGAAGAGGAGGGCCAAGAACATGCTCCGGAAGGATTCGCTCATCTCCTCTCCCGAACCGGCGTACTCCATGTGGATCCCCACCGGCGGGGGACCTAATGCGGCGGTCCTCTCCCGGACATCGGTCATCACCCGACTCAAGGGTACCTCCCCCGTAAGGCTTCCGGTCACCTTGATGATCCTGCTTCGCCGGGCATGCTTGATGGACAGCGGCCCCCGCCCCTCCCGGATATCCCCCAAGTTTTCCAGGGGGATCTTACTTCCCGCCCTGTTCACGAAGAAGATGCTTCCGAACTTGGCCGGATCGTTCCGGTCCTCCTCCTCCATCACCACGACGACCGAATAATCGCCGCTGTCGGAGTTGTAGCCGGTCACCTCAGTGCCCTTGTAGGCGGTCCTCAAGGTAGCGGCGATTTCCAAGGGGGTCAATCCGAGGCTCAATGCTTCCCGCCGTTTTACAATGAACTGCAGTTCGGGCTTCCCCGTCCGGTGGGATATGGTGACGTTGCGTATCCCTTCGGTCTCCTCTACCGCCGCGGCGACCTTTTTGGCATGGGCATGGATGACATCGAGCTCCCGCCCGGACAACTCGATCACCACGGGATCGGAGTCGCCGGTCGCCGACGCCGCTAAGGAGGACATCCCCTCGACTTGAAGCTGGAATTGGACATCCAGGATCCGGTCCTCGAACTCCCGCTCCAGATCGTTCAATACCCTCCATATGTCCCGTTTCCGCCGGTCCTTGGGAACCAAGCGGACACTGATACGCCCCACGTTGCTCCCCACATTCCCCACATCGGTAACCGCGCCGCCGCGGCCTATCTCGGTGGTCATGCTCATGAGATCGCCGCCCAGATCCGCCTGAACGATCTTCTCCATCTCCACCGCTTTATCCTCGGTATAGGCGAAGGTGGAGCCCACCTTCGTTTCGAAGAACACCGTGAACTCCCCCTCGTCCGCCTCGGGAAGGAACTCCATCCCGAGGAGCAAAACCGAGCCGACGCTCAACACCAAGAGGAGCACGGCTCCGGTAATCACCCACCGGGCGCGCCGAAGGCTCCAGATGATAATACGCCCATAGGTCCGGTCCAAGCTGAAGAGAAGGGTCTGTATCCTTCTTCCCGTCCGGTCGAGTCTCCTGTCCCCGGTTGAAACCTCCAGGTCCGCCAGGGAAAGCTCCTTAACCCCCTCCCGTACGACCGCCTTACCCGATATCCGCAGGAACCGGGCGCAGAGGGAGGGCACCAGGGTGAGCGCCGCCGCCAGCGACACGATGAGGGCGAAGGAAATAGTCATAGCGAGATCGTCGAAGATGAGTCCCGCAAGCCCCTGAACGAAGATCATGGGGACGAAGACCGAAACGGTCGTCAGGGTGGAGGCGATGATCGCCTTTCCCACCTCCCGGGTCCCCTCCACCGCCGCTTCTTTCGGGGGCAGTCCTTTCAGCTGATTTCGGAAGATCGATTCCAGCACAACTATGGCGTTGTCCACGAACATCCCCACCCCGAGAGTTATCCCCATGAGGGAAACAATGTTGAGGCTCAACCCCCCGAACTTCATCAGCGGGAAGGTGGCGATGAGGGACACCGGGATGACCAGGGAGATAATCAGGGTCGAACGGATATTCCTCAAGAAAAGGAGTAGTACAAAGACGGCGAGTATCCCCCCCTGCCAGGCCGCGTTGGCTACCCCCCCGATACTCTGCTTTATCGCCTCAGACTGGTCCGACTGAATCTGGATATTCACCGAAGGGGGAAGATCCTTTTTCAAGGACTTGAGACGATCTTTGATTTCGTCGTTGATACTGACGGTGTTATATCCCGGCTGCTTCCGGACCGAAACCATTACCCCCTCGTTCCCTCCCGCCCGGACGAACTGCTCCTGGGGCAGATAATCCAGGGTTATCCCGGCTACATCGTTTAGGAATACCGGTACATGCTCACGATACCCCACCAGGACGAGCCCGATATCTTCCACCGATTGAAACTCACCCACCGTCCTCAACAAAAGATACCGGTCGGTCAGGCTCATAGAGCCCGCGGGAAGATTGATGTTCTCTCCCTGGAAGACCTGGAGTACCTGCATGATAGGTATCTCGAGCTTGGAGAGGCTCTCTAAGTCGAGCCGGACTAAAACCGCGGCCGTTCGTCCCCCGTAGAGCTGCGCCTGGGCGACTCCTGCGATTTTTTCGATCCGGGGGATGACCCTTTCCGCGGCAAGCTTCCGCACATCGATCCCCCGCATTTCGGTTGAGATATTGAAGACCAGCGAGGGAAGGCTTTCGGGGTTGAATTTGAAAATCCGGGGGCGCTCCACCGCGTCGGGAAGATCGCTTTCCGCCTCGTTCAGCCGTTCCCGTACATCAACGACTATAGTTTCGAGATCGGTCCCCCAGGAAAAGTTGAGCGCCACCATGGAGACCCCTTCGCTCGAGGTGGAGGAAACATGGGTTATTCCGTTCATGGAGGCCACTGCGTCCTCGATGGGTTCGGTCACCTGGGACTCGAGCTCGAATGGCCCGACCCCCGGATACACGGTTACCACGAGCACGGTCGGGTAGCTCACGTCGGGAAAGAGCTCGAGGCCGAGCATCGTAAGGGAGACTAGACCGAGGATGAAGAGGGCGAGGAATCCCATTATAGTGGTTATAGGATGCCTGACCGCCGCCTCGGTTATCTTCATGGCCCTGCTACCGATTCCACCGGCTGTCCGTCTTCGAGGAAGGCGTTTCCCCGGATAATGATCCGTTCAGCCCCGGTCAATCCCTCGATTATCTCGGCGGCGCCGTTTTTACGAAGTCCTACCGACACCGGCCTCATCACCGCCTCGAAGGGCGAGCCCGATTCTACCGTAAACACGACATATTCGTCATCCCGGAAGACCAGTGCGCTCTCGGGAACGAGGAGCGCATCGGCGGACCTCTCGAGGACTATCTCCACATTGACGTACATCCCCGGCCTCAGTTTTCCCCCCGGGTTCTCCACGGCAATCTCCAAGGCAAAGGTCCTGCTCTCCGCCTCGACAATCCGCGAAATGTTGGTTACCGTGCCGAAAAATCCATCGGTCCCGGGAAATGCCTGGGGATAGATTCGGCAGGGTATTGTCCCCTCCCGGGACGTCAGAGCGGCGAAGTGTCTTTCCGGGACCTGGACTTCTACATACATCGGATCGTCCTGTACCAGGGCGAGAAGAGGGACCTGCTGAGAGACGGTACTTCCCTCTTCCGCGAGAATCCTGGCGACTAATCCATCCACCGGTGCGGTAATGTCCGTATTTTCGAGCTGGATTAAGGACAACTCGTACTGAGCCTTCATGGCCCCTGCGTTGGCCCGGGCCATCTCGAGATCCTCCTCTCCCGCTCCCTGCTCCATCAGGCCGAGGCTCCTGCGGGCGTTCTCGACCCGGGTCCGGGCGTTCGAGTACTTCATCTCGATTTCTTCGAAGGCGGAACGGGCCAAAGCCCCCGCGTCCACGAGGTTTCGCGAGCGCTCGAGGTTTCGTTCAGCCGTCTCCAGATCACTTTCCGCCTGGTGAAGTAGGGCCCGGGCGTTATCGAGCTCCTCAGGGCGCACTCCCTTGACGACCTTCCTGTACTGGGCCTCCGCGGCCTGATAGGCGGCTAAGGCCTGTTCGACCTGGAGCTTATAGGTTCTCTTTTCCACCGAAGCGAGGAGATGCGCCGTGTGGACGCGTTCTCCCTCGGTCACATAAATTTGCTCGAGCTTACCCGCAGTCTTCGGAAGAACGATAACCGTTTTGTCCGGCGTCAGGGTGCCCGGATAGAGGATACTGTTTTCGAGGTCACCAAAGGCGGGCTCCCCGACGATCACCGGGACCGCGGAGACCCGCTCGGGCCGATCATTCGAGATACCTACTTTACGTACTATTTGAACGCCGATAATGAGGACAGGGAGAGTTACGAAAAGGGCGATCGCAACCTTGAGCCTCCGTTTCATTCTTCTATGTCCCTATTAAACGATACCTAGGCGAAGCGTCTCCTGGAGTCCCATTTTAACCTGGGTTTTGAGTTTTTCGATCTCTTTGTCCAGCTCATTCGGCGGAATGAGAGAGGTGTGAAACAAGATACCGGACAGAAAGATCTTGATGGCCATCCGGGAAAGGTCCGTCTCCTCGAATGTCTCGATTATCCCTAAACGCTTTCCCTCGAGAAACAGCTCCTCGAGGCACAAACAGAGCGCCTCGATGTTTTCACGGAACAGGTCCATTCGGTTGGCTTCGGAGAACATCCCCCGGAAAATGGGATGCACCTTCTTGAAAAGCTCGAAGCCGAAATCGATTACCAGAGTGAACTTGACCTCGTACGATTCCTCGAGGGATATAATATGCTTGAGCTCGGTATAAAACTGCCTGAGTCCCTCGTGAACAGTGTTGCGAAAGAGATCCTCTTTATCTTCGAAATATGTGTACACCGATCCGGGGGCGACGCCGGCTATGTCGGCTATCGTTTTGACGGTGGTACTCTTGTACCCCCTCTCCCCGAAGGACTCGAACGCAGCCTGCAGGATATTATACCTTTTTTCATCATCAAGGTGCCGTGACATCTAACCCCCTTTGTTGAATGAACAGCCATTCAATTCAAGCATCTATTCTTCCGCTTTTCAGAAGCTTTCCAGTACAACGATAGTTCTCCCCCTTTTCCGATGCAATAAATGAAGGGTAAACAGTTTTAAACAAAGTATTTATAACTTCGAGTCCCCGCAGGCGCTCCCGACCAGGATCGACCCTTTGGTTGACCACCCGGAATTTTGCCGGTAGTATACACACACATGAAAAAGACGGTCCTTTTAGCGGGAAAATCCAGTGAGCTTCTCGAGGAGCTGGCCCGGGAATACCTGAAGGCGGGATACTATGTTGCTGCCTCCCTCGGCGCCGACCGGGCTTCTTTAGAAAAATATACCGAGCCCGCCCCCCCCGGGGAAAGCGCCGAAACCCCGTCGGCCGAGCCGGCACAGGTAAACCCCGTCATCGCTTTCGAGCTCAACCGGCGCTCTCCCCTGTCGGCGCGGACCTTCGTCCTCAAGACCATCACCCGCTTCGGAGGCATCGATGAAGCCGTCGTCCTGAATACCGCCGAGGGCGAGAACCGGCCGCTCCACGAGCTCCCTGCGGCGGCCATCGAAGAACCGGTGGACAACGCCGTAAAGGGAAGCTTCTTCATCCTGCGTGAGCTCCTCAACCACTTCTGGGAGCGCAAATCAGGGCTCTTGAGCCTCGTCTCCTATTCGTACGGTCCGGAGGTATTGACTCCCTTGGATGCCGCCGCCGCCGGAAGCTTCCGGTCCTTGAGCGAATCCCTCTTTACCTACTACGAGAACGAGCCGATTACCGTCAACGGCTTCGATAGCCAGTCGAGCAAATACGCCGATTTCGCCCGCTTCGTCATCTCCGTCAACCGCGACCGGGGGGCTAAATCCCATGGAAAGTGGTTCCGTTATTCCGAGCGGGGCGGATTACTCTCCGGCCTACCCTTCCCGGGGGGAAAGAGGTAAAACCGGCCGTACACATCCTCCGCGACCCGTAACCTACTAAGCCGCCAGGATTGACAAAATCGGAAAAGTGTCTGTATAGTACCAATAATCGCCCGGATGGTGAAATTGGTAGACACGCTAGGTTCAGGGTCTAGTGGGGGTGACCCCGTGGAGGTTCAAGTCCTCTTCCGGGCAA
>JBKHAJ010000218.1:0-5839 GCA_046542935.1 Spirochaetia bacterium
CGATCGAAAGGTTGCTTTATGGAGGAATGCGAGGATCTCCTCGCCTAAGGCGTAGAGCCTGTCCCCCTCATCGGGAGGCGTGTAATTCGCTTCGAACCGGTCGATAAGCTTCCGGATATCGTCGAGATACCGCTGTTCACCCTCCTCTTCGACTCCGGAGAGATAGAGGGCCGCCCGGGCGAACTCCAGGGCGCCGAACTCGTCACTTTCCCTCCCGAGTGAAAAAATACGGTCTCTCGGTTCGAGCCTCGGTATTTCGGAAGCCTGAGCCGGAAGGACACTGAATAGAAAAAGTATAATTACCTGGAACGCGATGAACCTTCCATGTTTTCTTTTTTGCATATTGCTGGTATTGTATACAAAAAAAAATAAAGGAGCAATTCCATGGATGCGTACAAAGACTTGATCATCATCGGAGGGGGGGCCGCGGGACTGAGCGCCGCTCAATACGCGGCCCGGGCTAATCTCGATGTTCTCCTCGTCGAAGAAATGGCTTCGGGCGGACAAGCCCTCGTAATAGACGATCTCGAAAACTATCCGGGACTTCTCGAACCGGTAAAGGGATATCAGTTCGCAGAGCTCATGGAAAAACAGGCGAAAAACTTCGGGGCGGAGATTATTATTTCCACCGTCAGAAACCTCGAGAAGGCGGGAGAAATCTTTTCGGTGGAAACCGGCAAGGGCACCTTCACCGCCTGCTCGGTAATACTGGCCACCGGGGCCAAACACCGCCACCTGAACATCCCCGGTGAAAAGGAGCTTACCGGAAAGGGGGTCTCCTATTGTGCTACCTGCGACGGTCCTTTCTTCAAAGAGAAGCGGATGCTCGTAGTCGGCGGCGGGGACAGCGCCTGCGACGAATCGATGTTCCTCTCCCATCTGACGGAAAAGCTCACCTTAGTCCACCGGCGCGACCGTTTCCGGGCCCAAAAAGCCCTAGCCGAGCGTGTCGAAAAAAACAAGAACATCAAAGTTCAATTCAATACCATTGTGAAGGAGATCATTGGGGAGCATCGGGTCGAAAAAGTGGTCCTCTCGAGGACCGACACGAACGAGACCTGGGAGGAAGAAATGGATGCGGTATTCGTCTTTATCGGATCCGATCCACAAACAGCTCTGGTCCCCGACGCGGAGAAGGACGAAGGCGGGTTCCTCGTCGTCGACGAATGCATGGAAACCACGATCCGGGGGCTCTACGCGGTGGGTGACGTCCGGTCCACTCCCTTCCGGCAGGTCGTGGTAGCGGCGAGTGACGGGGCCATAGCCGCCCACTGCGCATCCCAGTACATCGACGAGCTCAAGGGTAATGCCTACACCTAGGACCTTCTTCTTCCAAGTTCTTTACCGATCGTTCCTCCCCGCCGCTCTTTTCCTCCTGCTATCGGGATTAGGGTATGCCGATCCCGCCCGGTGGGACGATATTGAACCGGACGAAGCCGAGATCATTGTGGAGGAAATGACCGATACCGAGCTCTTGGGGCAGGTCCTTATGCTCGGATACGACGGCACCGTTCCCTCTCCGGAGATACTCGAATGGATCAGGGAGGGGCGTATAGGGGGAATCAAGATATTCGGTTGGAACGTGGGATCCCTGCCCGGCCTCGCCCGAAGCATCGCCCGTATGCAGCGGGCCGCATCGGAAACGCCGAAGGGAATTCCTCTCTTCATCGCCACCGATCAGGAGGGGGGGTGGGTCCGTCATATCAAGGAAGAAACCTCCATCACGGCGGGAAACATGGCCATAGGAGCAACCAGACTCCCCCGGGACGCCTATTTTACCGGATACTACATAGGAAGGGAGCTTCGCACCCTCGGGGTCAACATGAACTTTGCTCCCACCGTTGACGTCTACACGAACCCCGAGGCTCACGTCATCGGGCCCCGGGCCTTCTCTTCCGACCCCTTGGAGACCGCCCGCCTCGCTGTAGCCTACTTCCGGGGTCTGGACGCTACGGGGGTCATAGCCACGGCCAAGCACTTCCCCGGCCACGGGCGGGCGGACGTCGATTCACACGGGGCGCTGCCTCTTATCGATGCGACCCTCGAGGACCTCTGGGAGACCGATCTCCTTCCCTACCGCTTTCTTGTCAGGGAAGGTCTGCCCGCTATCATGGGGGGGCACCTGGGGTTTCCCGGTATTACCGGAAAGATTGAACCGGCCACCCTTTCCTCCTACTTCCAGACCGAAATCCTTCGTAACCGCCTCGGCTTCGAAGGCATTGCAATCACCGACGACCTTCGCATGAGCGGTGTCGCCGATACGGGTGATCCCCTCGAGGATATCGCGCTCAAGGCTCTCGATGCGGGAAACGATGTCCTTATGATATCACGTACTCCGGAGGAGCACGAGATGATCTGGGAACGGCTCCACCGTGAAATGCGGGCTAGTCCATCGTTCCGGGCAAAGATTCTCGAAGCCGCGAAACGGATCCTGAGAATAAAGATCGCGTACTTGAAGTCCCCCGATGCGGTTCCCCTCTATCCCGATCCCGATGAGGTCCGCTCGGTTATACCCGATCCGGAGGCTAGGGACTTTTTCTTCGAATTGGCCTGCCGAAGCGTCTCCCTAATTTCGGGGGATTCACTTCCCTTGACATCCGACCGGCTCGGGCGGGTACTCCTGGCGGGACAGTATCGCCGATTTCTCGATGCCGGAAAGGCACGTTTTCCCGAAGCCGACACCTACTATTTCTCCTACGAACCCTTCCACACCGCGGTGCGCGCCGAGAAAGAACGTTTTACCCGGCTCGCGGGAAACTACGATACCGTCATCTTCTGCCTGGCAAATCCGAACAGCCTCGAAATCCTCGAGACCTTGTCCGAAACGGATGTCCGGGTCATAGTCTTTTCGGTATTGAGTCCCGTCTACCTCGATGAGATCGAGTGGGCCGATACCGCGATAGCCGTATATGGAACTGGAAATGAGTCCTTCACGGCGGGATTCGCCGTTCTATCCGGTGATTACGAACCCGAGGGAACCCTTCCGGTATCGATCGAGGGGCGCCGGTAGTCTATGCGCTGGTTTCCGGCGGAAAGAGATGATTTTTCAGGTATTACCGGCTTCATCACCCGGTACGAGTATCTCTCGGTGAGCCTTTCCTCGCGGATCCATAGGGGAGAGGGTTTTGTCTGGCCGGAGAGGGCGCTGTTCTATGTTCTCAAACGGGGGGGACGGATACTCGGCACGGTCTATCAGAACACCTTCGGCCTGGTCCTCCCCCTCTTCGATCCGGAGCTGGAGACCGCCGGGGCTTCCGTCACCCTTCGGGGGCTCCAGCTGAAGCGAAGGAAAATCCATACCGTCATCGGAACCCGGAGGGCGGTAGAGATCGTCTCCGATCTTCTGCCGAAACGCAGGCGCAGGGTGGATTATCTCCTCATGACCCGACCCCTGCAGAGCGGCACCTTACCGCCGGCGCAGTGGTGGTCCCAAATCGATCCGAATGTCCCCGAGGGGAGACTCGTCAGGGGCCGCGCGCGGGACGCGGAGGCACTCTTTCCCCTCCAGGAGGGGTATGAAAAAGAGGAAGTTCTCCTGAATCCCGATCACTTCAGTCCCGGACGGAGCCTCAAAACATTTCGAAAAACCTTAAGCGAGCAGATTACCTACTACTATTCGGTGGAGGGGCTCCCCGTTGCCAAGGCCTCTACAAACGCCTTGGGGTACAGGTGGTGTCAGCTGGGGGGAGTCTATACCCTTCCCGAATTCCGCTCGAGGGGAATCGGAAAAATGGTTGTGGGGAGGCTTTTAAGGGAGTTAGACCGCCTCGGCTATCGAAGCGTTCTATTCGTCAAGACGGAAAACCGAGCGGCTGTCAGCCTATATAAAAACCTGGGGTTCGAGATATGGTGTCCCTACCGCATCGTCTATGCGGTTTGACGCACCCCCTTCATTCGAGTGTATATTGAGTGTATATGGAAAAGCATTCGGTTTTAATGGTGTCGAGCGAGGCGGTTCCCCTCGCGAAATCGGGAGGCCTCGGAGACGTGGTATCCGCCCTTTCGGCGGAGCTCAATAGGCGGGGACACGATGTACGTATCGTCCTCCCCCGGTATTACTCTATCTCTAAAAACGGCTTGACCGCCCATCCCGAGCCCTTGGGGGTTCCCGTCGGATTTCAGGAGGAGTGGTGCGGGATCTTCGAAACCCGCCTGCCCGGAACGGAGGTCCCGGTGTATCTCCTCGAGCACGAGGGTCTCTTCGGCAGGGACGGGATATACGGTGATCCCGGCGGCTCGGAATACCCCGATAACGCGAAGCGTTTTACCTTGCTCAGCCGCGGAGCCTTCCAGCTCTGCCGCTATCTGGAGTGGATTCCGAACATCCTCCACTGCCACGACTGGCCGGCGGCACTGGTCCCGGTGTACCTGAATACCTGGGAGCGGGAAAGGGAGTTCAAGGACACCGCGGGAGTCCTTACCATCCATAATCTCGGGTACCAGGGGGTCTTTCCCAAGACCGACATCCACCTGACCCAGCTCCGGTGGGAGCACTTCCACGACTCCGGATTCGAGTTCTACGACCGCCTCAACTTCCTCCAAGCGGGAATCAAGAATGCCGACATCATCACAACGGTCTCCCCGACCTACAGCCGTGAGATTCAGACCACCGACTTCGGTTTCGACATGGACGGAATTCTCCGCGAACGAAGCGGCGACCTTTTCGGAGTCTTGAACGGTATCGATTACGAAGTGTGGAATCCCGAATCAGATCCCCACCTGCCCGCGAATTATTCGGCGGAGGATTTAAGCGGCAAGGAGGTGTCCAAAAGGGAGCTCCAGAAACGGTGCGGCTTTCCGGAAGATCCGAACATCCCGGTCATCGGAATGGTGACCCGCCTCGCGGACCAGAAGGGTATCGGAGATCTTGCAGGCCCCGGACACGGGAGCCTGTACTCGATCTGCAGCGATTTCGCCGTGCAGGGAGTGATCGTGGGAACGGGAGAAAAGTGGTGCGAGGAAGAACTCAAGAACCTGGACAAGCGTTTGGAGAATCTCAAGGTATTCCTCGCCTTCGACAACGCCCTGGCTCATTTAGTGGAAGGGGGAAGCGACTTCTTTCTTATGCCGAGCAAATACGAGCCCTGCGGACTCAACCAAATGTACTCGCTCCGGTACGGTACCCTTCCCATCGTGCGGAAAACCGGAGGCCTTGCGGACACTGTCGAAAATTACGATCAATTCACCGGCGGGGGAACGGGATTCGTTTTCGAAGAGCTCAGTCCGAGGAGCATCTACGACACCGTAGGCTGGGCGGTATGGGCCTGGTTCAACCGGAGGGAACACATCCGGGAAATGCGGAAACGGGCTATGAAGAAGCGTTTTACCTGGGAAAAGAGCGCCGAGCGTTACGCCGAGCTCTACAGGTGGGCGGTGGACCGTCGGCTCGGGATCTATCCTCACGCTCGGTAGGCATCAGCATCCGCCGCCGATGCGTCGGCGGGTAATCTTGGCCTCGAGTCTGAGCCTCCGCTTTACGAGATCCCTCCCGGGGAGAGTCGCCGCGTCGATCAGAGATTCCATTTCCCGCACGACGGCAAGCGCCGACGGATAATCCCCCGCCTTGTGTTCAAGATACTTCGCGAGCTCCAGTGCCGAAAAAAGGCACCCCTTGTCCCGCCACGCGCTCTCCCACAGAAAAAGGGCTGACGGGTAATCACCCCGCCTCTTACATGCCAGAGATACGTATTTCAAGGCCTCCGGGTGCCCGCGGGCGGCCTGATCCTCCAGAAGCCTCTCTCCTTTCGGACTTCCCCTGTCGATCAAGAATCTTCCCAGCCCGCAGGGATCGGCCGAATCGGGATCGGGATTTTCGAGGAGTGAATCGATCCTGCTGTAC
>JBKHAJ010000219.1:0-5832 GCA_046542935.1 Spirochaetia bacterium
GGGCGCTCCATCCATGGTCTTTCTCCAGAACCACGGCGTTTTCGTGGCCGCGGATACACCGGACGAGATCGATCGTCTCTATAATCGAATAATGAACAGCCTCGAAGAGGCCGTCCGCCGGGAGCCCGACTTTTCTCCCGTCACCGTCGACGGGGTTAAAGTCGCCGAGCTCCGGGAATACCTGCAGGATCTCCTCTGCGTTCCCGCCTGCGGATTTGAAACAAACGCCGAGATTATGAAGCTCCTCGAGAATGAGCAGAGCTTTACCCCGGTATCATCCTCCCTGTCCCCCGATCACATTGTCTATTACGGCGACCGCCCGCTTTTGATCGGGAACGCCGCGGACTTAGAACGTCAGAAGGGGCTTATCACGAAGGGGCTGCAATCGTATCGCACGGGAAGAGAGACCGATCCGAAGATCGTGGCGGTAATCGGGCTCGGGGTGTTCGCCGTAGGCAATACGCCGAAAAGTGTGGATACGGCACTCATCCTCTTCAAGGACGCGGTCAAGATCTCGGTGTACGCGGAAGCTTTCGGCGGGGTGCGGTTCATGCCCCAGGACAAGATCGACTTTATCGTCAGCTGGGAAGTCGAGCAGTACCGGAGCAAGCTGAACGAAGAGACCTGACCACTTTCGGCTGCAGCTCACACTACGAAAGCGTTAAGCATATCCCGGGTTCGCGGGGTGACCTTAGCCGAAATCTCTACCGAGTCGTCCCTGTAATCCTCGGTAACCACGCTGCCCGTGCGATGCAGGAACGCAACCAGATCGAATCGGCTCAAGGGAAAGACGAATCGTACGTCTGAGCGGAACTCAGCGGAAAGCCTTCCGCATCGCTCGAGGAGAAGGTTCAAACCCTCACCGGTGAGCGCGCTTACGAAGATTGCCTCGGGGTATCGGGCGGCGAGTCCGGCCTTGAGGGAAGAAGAGTTCAGGGAATCGGTTTTATTGAAACAGATGATCCGCGGCTTGTCGAGGATCCCTAAATCGGCAAGGACTCCCTCGGTGGTACCGATGTGAGCTTCCGCCTCAGGGGAAGAGGCGTCGATTACGTGGATCAGGATATCGGAGTGCTTCGATTCTTCGAGGGTCGAGTGAAAGGCCTCGACAAGATCGTGGGGTAATTTCCGGATGAAGCCCACCGTATCGGTCAGGAGAAACTCCCCGGTGCCGTACATTCTTTTTTCCACGGCCCTCGTCGTGGGATCGAGCGTGGCGAAGAGCTTGTCCTCGGTCCTCACCCCCGCTTCGGTCAAGGCATTGAGGAGGGACGATTTTCCCGCGTTGGTGTAACCGATAAGGGATGCGGTCGTTACTCCGTCCCGATCTCTTAGCTTGCGGGTCCGGTCCCGATGTCCGGCCACCGCCTCGAGCTCGTTTTTCAAAGCGTAGATTCTTTTCAAAACCATCCGTCGGTCGAGCTCGAGCTGCTTTTCGCCTTCGCCGCGGGTCCCCCGTCTGCCGCCTCTCTGCCGTGAGAGGTGGGTCCACGCCCGCTTCAGGCGGGGAAGGTAGTACTCCAGCCGGGCGAGCTCGATCTGCAGGCTCGCCTCCTTCGTGGATGCATGATCGGCGAAGATGTCCAGTATTATCTCCCGCCGGTCGATGACCGGCAGCGGTGACAGTTCTTCCCAGTTTCGTTGCTGCCGGGGCGAAAGATCGTCGTCGAACACGATGATCTCCGCTCGGGCATCTTCGGCGGAATCGATAATCCGCCGGGCCTGTCCGGAGCCGACTAAAAGGTGGGGTTTCGGCTCGTGGACGGTAACAATTTCTTTCCCGCCTACGCGGTACTCCAGGGTGGTGCAGAGATTTTCGAGTTCGTCGAGATGCGCTTCCGCTTCGGCTGCGGTCCCACCGGGCGCCCTGACGGCGACTATATAACAAACGTCGGTCATTCAGCTCCGTCGGTTCAGAGGATCATTGCGGATTTCGCCCACTCGTAGTGCTGTTCCCGCAGCTCCTCGCTGCTCTTCATGGGATATTCGATAAGCTCTTCCCCGTTTCCGATAAATATGCCGCTCTTTACTGCCTGATATGAAAAACTCTCGATGTACGAACGGTCGAATATCTTGTTGATCTTCCCCTTTCGCTCGGTCACATCGAAAACGCAGTCCTTGAGGTGTTCGATCTTCCTCTCGTAGACCCGGCCGATATTCCCGGTAATTTCGGGATTGTCGAAATCGATCATCTTGAGGTCGGTAAAGACGAGCATCGGGACCGAGGTCATGCTTTCGGGATCGGTCATGTAGGCCGCGAAACCGACGGGGTCGAGAGAGCTTACGACGATAGGATTCACCGGGCACAGCTCTTTGTAGACGAAGAATGTGCGCGCCTGATCGGGAGGAGAGTATCCTGCTTTATCGAGCTCCAAACTCCTTCCGTCCGAGGTCGTCAGATAGAGAGATTGAAATTGGGCGAGGGGGATGTTTTCGAGGACCCGATACACCGCCAAGTACAGCGAGTTCTTGGGATCTCCGTTGGGGTGCTGGACGCAGTTCTTATGGGCATAATCCCAGCGGAAGTAGTTCCCGAAGTCCCCTTCGATCTCGGCAAAGATGATCTTTTCCGCCGAACCCTTCTTCGAGCCGGTGGCCATGTAACTGCCGAACTGCCGGGGTTCGAGTTGAGATGCAATCAAGGCCTCCATGGGAAAGAGTGAAACGTAGTAGTGAATACGCATACTGAGCCTCCCGATTATTTCCTAACTCAATTGTACCGCATGGGAGACTGTTTCTGCAAGCGGGCGTTCAATTCCCTGCGGGATATTGATCAAGGAAAAGTTAGATGTTATAAAATATAATTACACAATAAAATTCGCTTATTGCATCTTTCTCCGTACGGATGATAATATCAAGCGGTATAAATTACCGGTCTTGAGCAGTATTCGTGTAACACAAATAGGAGCGTGAACGATATGTTTGGATTATTGATCGTGGCAGTAATAGGGGCACTCGGTTTCGCGGCGGTGAACTTTCTCTTGGTCAAACGGAAGGACCCGGGGACCCCGCTGATGAAAGAGATCGCTTCCGCGATCCAGGAGGGGGCGAACGCCTTCCTGGCGCACGAATACAAGGTCATTGCAAGCATCGCCGTTGTCATAGCGGTTCTCCTCGGCGTAGTGGTCAGCTGGTATACCGGCGTGGTATTTCTCCTTGGCGCCTTGATGAGCAGCTCGGCGGGACTGATCGGGATGAAGATAGCGACCATCTCGAATGTACGGGTATCCAACGCCGCTCGGGAAACCAAGAGTATTGGAAAGACCCTGAAGGTCGCCTTTCAGGGGGGAAGCGTCATGGGCTTGAGTGTCGGCGGCTTCGCCATACTCGGGCTCGGAATCGTCTATCTGGTCTTCGGCCGGTTTCTCGGACAATCCAATCCGGAAAATCTGCGGCTTGTCTCTAATTGGATAGGTATAAACTATATTCCGTTTCAAATGTCAGTATCCGGATATGCCCTGGGATGTTCCCTCATAGCATTGTTCGACCGTGTCGGCGGAGGAATCTATACGAAAGCCGCGGATATGGGGGCGGACCTTGTTGGAAAAACCGAAGCGGGCATTCCTGAAGACGACCCGCGGAATCCCGCTACTATTGCCGATAATGTCGGAGACAACGTGGGGGATGTCGCGGGGCTGGGTGCCGATCTCCTGGAGAGCTACATCGGAGCGCTTATCTCGAGCGTGGTGCTGGCTACCTATATGTTCTACTCTTCTCTGCAGACGAGTACCCCGGTATCGGGAATCCTCGTCGAGAAGCTCTACCTCTATCCGGTTGCCTTCGCGGCAATCGGAATCATCTGCAGTATCGTGGGGATCTTTTTTCTCATCGTAAAAAGGGTGTCCGACAAACCGCACCGGGAGCTCAATGTCAGTGTCTGGAGTTCGGCGGGGTTGACCCTGATCGCGGGGGGTGTCGTCACCTATTTCATGTTTCGAGGTGAGGACGTATCGAACATCGGATTCATCGCAGGCCCCATGTCGCCGTGGATTGCCGCCGTCTTAGGGATCATCTGCGGGATCATCATCGGACAGCTTGCGGAGTTTTATACCAGCTACGATTATAAACCGACCCAGCGTATATCCGAAGCCTCCCGTGAGGGGGCCGCTCTGACCATCACTCAGGGAATGGCGGTTGGAATGAAATCGGTTTTCTTTCCCGTTGTGGTCCTCGCGGTGACTATAATAGTAGCCAATGTCATGGCCGGACTCTACGGTGTGGCCATGGCCGCTATCGGTATGCTCAGCTTTGTCGTCGCCACCGTGGCGGTCGACACCTACGGGCCTATAGCCGACAACGCCGGCGGCATCAGTGAGATGGCCGGTCTCGAATCCGGAGTTCGGGATATTACCGACAAGCTCGACAGTGTGGGGAACACCACCGCAGCTATCGGAAAGGGATTCGCCATAGGAAGCGCGGCCTTAGCGGCTCTCTCGCTCTTCGCATCCTACCTGTACAGTCAGGCCGAACCGGGGCAGCCTGCGGATATATCTTTAATTCTCAACATGATCAATACGCTGACTCTTGCGGGCGCTCTGGTGGGCGCGGCACTTCCGTATCTTTTTTCGGGGATTCTTATCGATGCGGTGGCTAAGGCGGCCCGGCGAATGGTCCAGGAGGTCCGAAGACAGTTTTCATCCAATCCGAAAATCTTAAGCGGCGAGGAAAAGCCCGATTATAAACAGTGCATCGAGATATCTTCGGCCGGATCGATCGCCGAGATGAAATTTCCGGCGCTCCTCGCTGTTCTTTCCCCCTTGGTCGGCGGATTTATTTTCGGTGTCGATTTTGTCGGGGGGCTCCTCATCGGGACTACCCTGTCGGGAATCATGCTCGCCCTGTACACCGCGAATGTCGGGGGGGCCTGGGACAATGGAAAGAAATACATAGAGGAAGGCCGTTTCGGCGGAAAGGGATCTGAGGCTCACAGCGCCGCCGTAATCGGGGACACTGTGGGAGACCCCTTGAAGGATACGGTCGGTCCTTCACTGGATATCTTGATCAAGATTATGGCGACGATCTCTCTTATTATGGTTTCCATTTTCAGCAGGTACAATCTGCTGTCGCTGTTCGAGAGGTAGGAATGCCGGGAATACGTGTGGTTTTCTTCGATTACGGTAATGTTATAAGCCGTAATCAGTCCTCCGATCTGCGGGTCGAGATGCGGAAGCTCTCGGGGCTCGACGAGGCGGCTTTCGAATCCCAATATACCCGGCACCGACGTCCCTACGATGCGGGCCTCATCTCGGCGGAGGAGTATTGGAGGCGTATCCTCGGCGATCCCGACGAATGTATTCGGAGGAACCGGATCGAGGCTCTCATCAATCTCGATATAAAGAGCTGGGAAGAGGTCGACGAAGAGATGATCGATCTCGCCCGGTCCCTGAAAAACCGGGGGCTCATCGTGGGTATACTTTCGAACATGCCCGTGGTAATGGACCGCTATCTCGAACGGAACAAGGAATGGTATCGGCTCTTCCGGCCTAAGGTCATCTCCGGGCACATCCGTACGGCCAAACCCGATCCCGAGATTTACGCATATGCGGAAAAGGCGGCGGGACACCGGCCCGAAGAAATTCTTTTTATCGACGATATGGAGGAGAACGTTCGGGCCGCGGCGGAGGCGGGAATTCAGGTGCATCACTTCGAGGGGGCCGCCAAGCTCCTCCGCTTCCTCCGCGACGGGATCATCGAAGGGTAACCATATTTAAACGAATTATTAAAAAGACATAGACGGCCCTTCCGGTGTCTTGTATAATAACTCCATTATAAAGAAAAGTCCCAGAATCAGAGCAAATGGGGAGTAGAGCATGGCCAAACGAGCATCGATCA
>JBKHAJ010000220.1:0-5828 GCA_046542935.1 Spirochaetia bacterium
TGCACTTGACGGTGCTGTTCGCCATGCTGCCCTGGACCGTAAGGTGGCCCCGGTTCTTGATGTCGCAGTTCTCGAGAAACTTCGCCTGTACCTCGCCGCCTACCCGGATCTTCCCGGGACCACGGCCGATGACCCCCGTCTTGACGATGAAATCCCGGTTCGCGGCAATCTCGGTGGCCTCAACCGTTTCGTTACAGTAGACCGATCCCCCGGCGAAAACCTTGAAACCCTCCCGTATTTCTCCGGAGATCAGGACGTCCCCGGGGAAAATGATGTGCCCCGTGTGATAGTCCACGTTTCCCTTGATTTCGAGGAGTTCTTTGACGGTGAGTCTATCATTCTCTATCGAGAAGAGTCCGGGCTTTTCGGCCCGAACGATTCCCTCTTCGAGGCGGGTGTTCTCCCCCGGTTCATAGACGCCGACCGCACTCTTCTCCGGCGGCCGGGAAACACCTGTAACCGTCATTCCCTCTTCACCCTCGGAGGGCTCGATCCACCGCGCTATCGGCTCGCCCTTACGGACTATGGCGAAGGGACGGACGGCGCGATGATCCACCCGTGCCCCCTCCTCGGCGGGCCTTCCCCGGGGACCGGTCAGCCGCTGAGAGATCTCGTAATGTCCGGGGATCTCGTTCACCGGAGGCTTCCCCCGGGCGATGAGCACTCCGGTCACCTTCTTTCTCTCGGTATTACAGGCAAAGACGGTTTCCTTGATTCGGTCGAGGTCGACGCCGTAGGTAATTCCTTCGGAGCCGAGGAGGTTCTCCGCGTAATCGGGGCTAAGGGGTGCTCCTTCTCCGATCGCCGGGTGAAAATCTCCGAAGACCTTCATTCCGTCCTCGGTTATCTCGAGCTCGATGAAGCCGTCCCTCCGTCTGCCCGCTAGGGCATCGGGATCCGTATGGTCCATACGGAATTATGAAAAAAAACAGAAAAAAAGAAAATACCCCCCTCACAATATTGCATAATTATACGATAATATTGTATAATTATGCAATGAAAGAGCGATTGTCCCGCTTGAAAATGATAAAAGAGGTTATCCGGACCGAGAGAATCGACAGCCAGGAGGCGCTCCTCGACCACATCAGGCGGCGGGGATACTCGGTGACCCAGGCGACCTTGTCCCGGGACCTGAAATTCCTTAAAGTGGGGAAGATCCCCGACGGAACGGGGGGGTTTTTCTACCGCCTGCCCGAACGGGAAATCGAAAAGGAAACGGAGAACGGGTTTCTTAACGACATCGAGCGGGGATTCATCAGCCTCGTTTTTTCGGGAAACCTCGGGGTCCTGCACACCATGCCGGGCCACGCCAACAGCGTCGCCTTCGCCCTGGACAACCTCGAGTTTTCTCAGATCCTAGGTACCATCGCCGGGGACGACACCATTCTTCTGATACTCAAGGAGAAGGGTGACCCCCGGGATTTTGAACATGAACTCGCCGAAAAAATACCGGCACTGGAGTTGGAGATATGAGTATACGCGCGGCTGTTTTAGGAATCACCGGATACACCGGAATGGTCCTCCTCCGCCTCCTTGCGGAGCATCCGGAGATCGGGGACATAATCCCCGTAAGTTCGTCGCGCCCGGGAGAGCCGCTGACCGCCCTCGATCCCGGGTTGGCACACCTCGTCGAAAAAAAATGCGGTACCGCCGGAGGGCGGACCGTGGACGCCGCGGCCGCGGTCGATGCGGGCCCGGATGTTGTTTTCGCCGCCCTGCCCCACCTGGCGTCGGCCAAAATTCTTGAGCCCTTCTATGGAAAGACGGTGATCATCGATCTCTCAGCCGATTTCAGACTCAAGGACCCGGCTGTCTTCGAGCGGGCCTACGGACAGGCCCCTCCGCGGCCGGACCTCCTGCCGCGGGCGGTATACGGATTAGCCGAGGTATATCCCCGGGAAATTGCCGGGGCGGACCTGATCGCCAATCCGGGATGCTACCCTACCGCAAGCCTCCTTCCCCTCATCCCCCTCCTCGAGAAGCGTCTTACGGGGAAGCGGATCATAATCAACGCCCTCTCGGGTATTTCCGGGGCGGGGAAGAAGGTCAGTGAAAACCTCCTGTTCTGCGAGAGGAGCGAGAACACCGGCCCCTATTCTCCCGGAAAGAGCCACCGCCATACACAGGAAATCCAGCAGGAGGTTTCTCTAGCCGATCCGGCCGTGGAGGTTTTCTTTACCCCTCATCTTGTTCCTCTGAAGCGGGGAATGGAAATAACCACCGTGGTGGAGATTAAGGACGGATCGGCGGCGGTCGGCGACGCTTTGGGCGAGGCCTATGGGGAGTGCCCCTTCGTGGAAGTGAGGGAGGACACCCTTCCCGAGAGCCGAAACGTGTGGGGATCGAACCGATGCGATATCGGGTGGTACGTCGAGGGATCACTTCTGTTCCTCTTTTCGGTCATCGACAACCTGATGAAAGGGGCCTCCGGGCAGGCGGTACAAAACATGAATCTCCGGTTCGGCTTCGACGAGACCGCGGGGCTCCCGGTCCACGGAGAGCTGTAACATGAAAGAACGCACGGTGACCGTCAAGATCGGCGGGAGGGCCGCCGCCGACAAGACCGTCCTCGCACGCCTCGCCGAAGAGATGGGAAGGCTGAAAAAGGAGATGGACCTCATCCTCGTCCACGGGGGGGGCGCCGAAGTTTCCAAGATAACCAAATTCTTCGGCCTCGAACCGGTTTTCCGGGACGGAGTGCGGATGACCAGCCCCGAGGAAATGGACATCGTCGATATGGTCCTCGCGGGCAAGATGAATAAATACCTGGTCCGTCTCTTTAACCTCTACACCGGCGCCGTGGGACTCAGCGGCTCCGACGGCCGGCTGTTCACCGGAAAATGCCTCCACTGCGGGGACGACGAAACGACGTGTACCGGTTCCATCACCGCCGTGAATACCCAGCTTATCGAGATCCTTATCGAGGCGGGCTTTCTCCCGGTGGTCTCTTCCACTTCCATGGACGAAAGGGGTCTGCCTTTGAACATCAACGCCGATGAGGCGGCCCTTGCCCTCGCGGCGGCCCTGCCGAGCAGCGATTTGGTTTTTATCTCCGACGTCCCGGGAATCCTCAAAGACGAAACGGTCATCCCCGTCCTGACACGGGGTTCGGCGGAGGCGGAGATAGCGGCCGGGATTATTGCGGGTGGGATGATCCCGAAGGTCCGCTCATCCCTCGAGGCCCTCGAGGCGGGAGTCGAGCGGATCATCATCGGCGAATACGGGAATAGCGGAGATCTCGAAAAGCTCCTCGCAGGCTCGTCGGGATCCAAGATTACCAAGGAGTGAAGGATGAAGCACATACAGCGCAACAGCATCGAGACGAACCCCTTCGCCGACGAAGGATATCTGCCCAACACCTACGCCGAGAAGCTCCTCGTCCTCGAAAAGGGGGAAGGCTGCTACCTCGAAGATATCGCCGGGAACCGGTACCTCGATTTCGGCGCAGGTATCGCGGTGAACGCCTTAGGGTACGGCCGGGCCGATATAACCGAGATTATAACCGGGCAGGCGAAGAAGCTCATCCACACTTCGAACCTCTATACCTCCGAGCCGGTTCTAGCCTGCGCGGCCAAGCTCGCGGCAACGGGGAACTTCGATGCGGTCCATTTCGGCAACAGCGGTTCCGAGGCGAACGAGGCGGCGATCAAGTACGCCCGTCTCTACGCGAACAGGACCCGGGGCGGGGACAGTCACCGGATAGCCTGCTTCACCGGAGGCTTCCACGGCCGGACCCTCGGAGCCCTCTCCTGCACCCCTACCGCGAAGTACCAGGACCCCTTTCGTCCCCTGATCCCGGGGGTAGAGGTCCTTCCCTTCAACGATCCCGCCCGGGTCGGTGAACTCGTCGACTCGAGCTTCGCCGCGGTCATCGTGGAGGTCGTCCAGGGTGAGGGAGGGCTTGCGGTGATGACCCCCGAATTCGCATCGGCCTTGAACGATACCTGCGCGAAACACGACGTCATCCTCATTGCCGACGAGGTGCAAACCGGCTTAGGGAGGACCGGAGAGTTCTACGCATCGAGCGCGGTCGGTCTTAAGCCCGATATAATCACCCTGGCTAAGCCCCTCGCGGCGGGGCTCCCCCTTTCGGCGACCCTCATCCCGGAGAAGATCAACTCCCTTCTCCACTTGGGAGATCACGGAACGACCTTCGGGGGAGGACCGGTGACCACAGCGGCGGCTTCCCATGTCCTCGACGTCGTCTCCCATCCGGGATTCTTGAGCGAGGTTGGGCGAAAGGCGGGGATCCTGCGGCGGGGTCTCGAGGAGCTGTGCTCCCGGTTCCCGGAGACGACCGGGGGAATCAAGGGCATGGGACTCCTGTCGGGGGTCGACCTTACGGGAACCGAACGGGTCGCCTCGGTTATGGAAGAATGCCGGAAGCGGGGACTCCTGGTCCTCCGCTCCGGCGCTTCGACGGTGCGGCTCGCGCCGCCCCTGGTAATAAGCGACGACGAAATACACACGGGACTCGAAGTCCTAGAAGATGCACTGAAATCCATCTAACACCGATAAAGGGAGGAGACACATGAGCGACGAGATCAAAAAGATAGTATTGGCCTATTCGGGAGGCTTGGACACCTCCATCATCATCCCCTGGCTCAAGGAGAACTATCCGGGGGCCGAAATCGTGGGGATATGCACGAACGTGGGACAGGAAGAGGACTGGGAGAACATGGAGGAAAAGGCGCTAAAATCCGGAGCGTCTAAGCTCTACATCCAAGACATCCGGGAGGAGTTCGCCCGGGACTTCCTCTTCCCCATGCTCCGGGCCGGGGCCGTCTACGAGGGGAAGTACCTCTTAGGGACCTCCATCGCCCGCCCCCTGCAAGCCAAGCACCAGGTGGAAGTGGCCCTCCGGGAGGGGGCCGACGCGGTTGCCCACGGCTGCACCGGGAAGGGGAACGATCAGGTCCGCTTCGAGCTGACCTACAAGGCCTTGGGTCCCCATCTCAAGGTGATAGCCCCCTGGCGGGTGTGGAACATCACCGGCAGGGAGGCGGCCATCGAATACGCAGAAAAGCATAACATCCCCTTGGGAAACATCTCCAAGAAGAACATCTACTCCCGGGACTGGAACATCTGGCACATGAGCCACGAGGGAGGCGACCTGGAGAACCCATGGAATCGCCCCCAGGATGAGATGTTTCAGCTGAGCACCTCCCCCAGGGAGGCACCGGACCAGGAGACCGAGATCATCATCGATTTTGAGAAAGGCATTCCGGTAGGACTCAACGGCGAAAAAAAGGACGCCCTGGACCTCCTGGAGTACCTCAACAAGGTGGGCGGAGAGAACGGCATCGGCCGCGCCGATCTGGTGGAAACCCGACTGGTCGGCATGAAAAGCCGTGGTGTATACGAGACGCCGGCGGGAACGATCCTGCACAAAGCGCTTCGGGAACTGGAAATGATCACGATGGATTTTGATACCCTGGCGGTGAAGAACCAGTAGCCCTCCGGTATGCTGAGCTCGTCTACGCCGGGAAATGGTTTACCCATTTCCGGGAAAGCCTCGACGCGTATATGAAAACCGCCTCACAGTACGTCACCGGATCGGTACGGATCGTGCTCTATAAGGGCAACATCATGATCGCCGGGCGAAAATCCACCTACTCACTGTACATCGAGGACCTGGCAAGTTTTGGAGAGTCCAGTTACGACCATGCCGACGCTACCGGCTTCATTAACCTCTACGGCCTTGCTACCGGTGTACAATCCATTGTGCACCGCAATCCCGATCTGGATGAGGGACCGGCGCACCAGATGCGTGAGATGGCCGGTTTTTCGGAGAAGTAGGTACATAGGAACGGACCGGCAGCCGTGGC
>JBKHAJ010000221.1:0-5824 GCA_046542935.1 Spirochaetia bacterium
GCCGCTTCCTGATCATTGATGCATTCGAAGAAACCCCAGAAACCGGTACGGTCGTTATGGTACTCGTTATGTTTCGGATTTTCGATGGCTGCAATCCGTCCCACTGTTTTGCCGCCGCGGAGAGCCAGAAAAAAGTCGGCGCTGCCGTATTCAAAGAACGGGTGTGTTTTGACGTTAAGCCTTTTCTTCAGATCCAGGATGAGGTCGGGCGCCCAAAGAGGATCGTCTTTGTGTATCTCCCAGGGGAGCCTCCTGAAACGGGCCATTCCCCTCCTGTCGCCGGTTACTTTCCGGATCTCGATCGCCACTGGAACCTCCGTACGTGAAACAGCTGTCGATAACACGGATCATATAATATAAATATTGTTCGGGGAGCGCAATACACCGGACCGAATGCGTATACCCCAAAAAAGCAGATCCAAGACCGGGATGGGTGTTCTGTCAAGCGGCGTCTGGTTTTACGCGGAGTCGAGGTTCCTACGGCATCCAGGGTGATAGCATAGAGAAAAACATCGTCGAGATTGTCCAGGAGGTTCCGTGCCGGGTCCGGTTCGAGGGCCGCCCGCTAAGCCATTGCCACCTCCGCGCCCGCCGCTTCGAGGAGCCGCGGTTCCTTGAGTATCTTCCGGGTTATAATGAAAAAGTGGTGCCCCTTGACCGCCAGGGCGACAGCCTCGGGAAAGGGTATACCCGCCTCCATGGACAAATGAAGAGGATAATTCCTCACTTCCTGCCATGCGACAAGCTCCGGAAGAAGTTTTTTTTTACCTCTTTTTTTGTTCCCGATAAAGTTATCATCCAAGACAAATAGAGGACGATGAATTATTGTGAAATTCATTTAAACAACTTCTTTATATAATTCCGAAAACCGGCTGACGGCCTTGACACATTTCTTGATACGGAATATAGTTGGTTAACTAAGTCTGGTCTACTGTTTTTGTGTCAGGAGAAACGGCAATGATACAAGAAAACATCTATTCCGCGAAAACCAATCTCTCCCGGCTCATCGAACAGGCCCTCGAGGGGGAAGAAGTCATTATCGCAAAGGCGGGGAAACCGGTAGCCCGGCTCATACCGTATACGGAAAAGGCAAAACCTATCCGCTACGGCAGTTTGCAGGGTAAAATCATCATACCCGATGATTTCGATGAGTATACCGAAGATGTCGCGGAATTGTTTTCGGAATACACTCCGGAGGACGGCTGATGGCAGTACTCCTCGATACGTGCGTCTATCTATGGATTCTAGAGGATTCCGGCAGGTTGACCGAGAAAGTTCGGAAACGCCTCGACAAGGAATACCCCCGCTTCGTGAGCTCGATTTCCTTCGCTGAGATAGAGATCAAACGGTCCCTTGGAAAATTGCAAATCCCCGCCGAATATCGCGACAGCCTCGAAGATATCGGCTTGTCGCCCCTCGAGTTCGGTGTCGACGATACACTCTTTCTGGCCGAACTCCCCTATCACCACAAGGATCCTTTCGACCGTCTGCTGATATCCCAGTGCATTGCGCGGAAACTGTCCATCGTCACCGGCGATGCTGTTTTCCAGCAGTATCCCGTGGAGGCAATGGTCATCTGAAAACAACCGCCGGCATCACTCCTCTGTTATTAGTCCCCTCAGATCCCCCACCTTCCGCATGAACAGGCTCGAACCCTGGGTGCCGGCGTAGAGGATGTCCCGGGCGGGGTCGAGCTCGAGGGTCTCGATGTTGAGCATCGGGAGCCCCTCGTTAAGAGTCCGCCAGGACTCTCCGCCGTCGACACTAACGAATATCCCAGGTGCGGCGTAATGGTCGTGGTAGGGATGATCAAAGGTCGCGGCGTAGACGATGTCCGTATCTCGGGGATCGACGATAATGTCCGAGACGGCTATCCGCTTGTCCTCCGGCCAGCCGGCAGCCTTGCGCCTCCATGTCCGCCCCCCGTCGGTGCTCTTGTAGACCCCGCCTTCGAAAGCCCGTTCCAGCGCATTGTCCCAGTCGAAGCGGGTCCCCGCGTAGAGGATTTTCGAATCGGCGGGGGCCACCTCGATGTCGTAGATCCAGCGGAAATGCTCCTCCGTCGGTAGTTCGTTCCAGGTCTCTCCGCCGTCGGTCGTCCGGTACATCCCCCCGGGATGATCGTCATTATGATGGATACTCAGATACAGGGTCCGCGAATCATGGGGATCCATCTCCAGGGCCCAGGCCCTCAGGTTCTCCTCCGGGAGTCCAGTATTGACGGCACTCCAGGTCCGGCCGTTATCGACCGTTTTGAAGGCACCGTTGCCGTAGCTCACGGCGTAGACCGTCCGGTTTCCGGGGGGCGAGGAGGGATCGATGATGATCCGGTGTACCATCCCGGAGGGGAGGCCCGTCTTAGGCCAACCCGAAAGCCTCCAGCTACGGCCGTCGTCTTCGGAACGGTAGATGCGACCGTCGAAGTCATCGTTGCCGTTCGTCGCGGCATAGGCTATCCTAGGGTCCGCAGGATCGAGGGCGATCGCCGTCGCCGAGATTTCGTCGAAATTGTCGTTATCGACCCGGGAACTATAGAACGATTCCCCCCCGTCCTCGGTCCACACCACGTTGAGGTCCCAGTACGCTGCGTACACCCGGTCAGGATCGGCGGGATCCACCTCGATGTCCCACACGCAGGCGGTCTCGATACCGGTCCCCGCCCACCGGCCGTTCCCCATCCTCCGGGTGTAGACGGGATGCCATGTCCCTCCGCCGTCCCGGGTCTCCATGACGTGTCCCCCGTTTCCGAAGAAAAGATGGCTCCGGTCGAAGGGATCGATCTCCAGGTTCTTCGGCTGGGGTGAATTATGAGTTATCCAACCGTGCTCGACGGTATGGGGATCGTTACGGTCGAGGATGAGGCTCCATCTGTCTCCTCCGTTCGTGCTCTTGTAGACACCCATGGTGGCCCAGGATACGTCCCCGACGTAGAGGATATCGGGATCCTCAGAATCTATCGCGAGAGGCCAGTAGTTTGAGCACCGGAAGGGGTGGTTTCCTCCCTTGTATTGCCACAGACCGAGGTTCTTCCCCTTCCAGGTGCGGCCCCCGTTGGTACTCTTGTAGACTCCACCTTTCCAGTCGGTCGCCCGGAAATCGGTTTCCAGGGTCAGGTAGAGGATATTTCCGTCTTCGGGATGCACCTCCACCTCGAAGATGTTTCCGTGCGGAAGCCCCTCGGAACTTTCCCTCCAGCTCCGTCCTCCGTCGCTGCTGAAATAAAAACCCCTGCTTGTCCCGGCGTAGATCGTGTCCCGGTTATGGGGATGAATGACGAGGGACTTGACCAGGGCCTTAGGATCGAGCCCCTCGGTATAGGCGGTCCAGCTCTCAGCCCCGTCGGTGCTCTTGTAAACCGTCCCCATTCCGTACGTTCCGAAACGGGGCTGCCCTATTCCGGCATATACAATCTGAGGATCCACAGTATCCACCGCTAAAGATCCTATAGGTCCGGTATAGCTGAACTCCTCCGGCTCCGGAAAGCCGTTGCGCTTCAGCACCCAGGTTTCACCCCGGTCTGTCGACTTGAAAACCCCGCTGTTCGTCCCCGCGTAGAGAATGTTGGGATCGGTGGGATGGCAGGCGAGGCAGTGGAGATAATAATCGGTAAACCCCTCGTTGAGGTTCCGCCAGGTAAGACCGCCGTCTTCGCTCCGGAAAAAACCCGCAACGTCGCAGGAGGCGAACATGAGGTCTTCGATGACGGGTGAGAACTTCACATCCGGGATCCAGCCCCCTCCCCCGATGGCGGCCTGCCGCCATTCGGTGGGAAGCTTGACGGTGAGGATGAACCGCTGGGTCAATTCCGTACCGTCGGGAGTCACCGCCCGGAGTATGATCTCGTGGTCCCCCCGGTCGTCGTCCACCGGAAGCCAACGGAGGGTTCCGGTGCCGGAGATACTCATGCCCGCCGGTCCCCGGACGAGCTCGTAGACGCACTTATCCGGCCGGGGGACACCGGCTTTCGATTCGTATCGGTACTCCCTTCCCGCCACCGCGGTCCCTCCCGGAATCGAGGCGAATTCGTATCCGGTCTCAACCGTCCGCGGGACCCGGGCACTATGAGTCCCGGATATTCCTCCCTGGGTCATTACACAGGAAACAAGCAGCGCGCCGAGTACGGTGCCGAAGACGGCCATAAGGAATCTTTTCATGTCATACTCCGGTCGAGGGTATATGGTAGATTCTATTTCACACCTGCCGACTTGTCAAACATATTATCAGTTATAATACGATGAGAAGTGAGAGTGAGGGAGGGTACATGTGAGTATCAGCTAAATCGAGTCTTTTTGTGTCCCCACGATCGGGGGCACTCTCCTCAGCTCACAACCCCTCTGAGGTAAGGAGAACAAAGCCCTTGTCCTTCATCTGGCGGAACATGTCGACGCCGGGGTCAGAGGCGCTTCCTTCATCCCCACCGGCTCATGGGGAACCCACAGGCGGACCGCGTCTGAGAAATGCTCGCATAGCAGCGCGCCGAGCAGTCCGCCGTCTTAGAAGTGCGAAATGACCGGGTCAGAGCGGTAATCCTTCGGAAAAGTATGGAGAATAGGATCGACCGCCGATTCGATCAGAGTACCGGTGAGGTACTCCTTGCGTATGAAACCCCGCACGTCATCGGCGACGTGCATGACGTGGAGCTCGCGGTCCGGATCCTTGGTCGTACCCTCACGCATGCGCTCGGTGTAGGGGTGGATGAAACCCCCGCGGTTGAGCACAGTCACCCGGCAGCCGAACTGGTTGTGGATTTGCTGAGCCAAATTCTGAACGTAGATGTTCTGCCCGCCGGTGTCGGGCAGACCGGGGAAAATGTCCAATTCATGAATTCCATGCCAAGTAATAAGGAGTACATCTTTCATAGTTAACCTCTTACACTCAAGGATAATAAAAAAAATCATCTTTTCAAACACAACACCGGAATAAGGAGGCCGGTAGACTGCCGGGAGGCAATTATCTCCCCTCGGCAGAGCCCGCCCCGTCGAGAGGGATGGTGATATGAGCGCGTAGGATGCCCTTGCCACACCGGAATTAAGCGTATATCTTTTAATTATGAGCACTGTTAAAAAAATAAAAGAAGCAGTTACTCATCTTTCTCCGGATGAGTATAAAGCCTTCCGGACCTGGTTTGAGGAATACGAATATAAGCAATGGGATTCACAGTTTGAGAAAGATGCAAAATCCGGGCGGCTTGACTCTCTGGCTCACGAAGCCTTGAATGAATATGAAGCTGGTAACTGTTCAGACTTGTGAATCATCTTACTTCTTCACGTTTTTGGGAAACATATAATAGGCTCCCGGCTTCAATAAGAAAGACAGCCGATAAAAACTACCAATTATTGAAAGAGAATCCAAAGCATCCTTCGTTGCGATTAAAGAAAGTCGGTATATTCTGGTCGGTACGAATTGGAAATAAATATCGTTCTCTCGCAGTAGAGAAGAGCGGAAACATTTCTCAACACTGCGGCTATGTCAGGCGGCGTTCTTATCAGGCCCCTTTTTCTTCCCGCTCCGTCGCTCGAGGAAATAAAGCATAAAAAGCCCCGCGGCCCCGGCTAAGGAGATGTAAAAGGTCAGCACCCACACCGCGGTTACTCCGTAGGTCTCGATATACTGACCCATGACCGGAGGCCCTAGGGCGAAGCCGGTGCCCATGATGATGGGAAGCACCGAATTGAATCTGCCCCTGTGGCTTATCGGGGTATGGTTTGCGATGTACACATTCGTGTTGGTGGCCTGCAGGATCTCTCCCACCGTCCAAATCAGGGTAGAAAGGATAAAAAACGGCAGGGACCGGATGATGAATATCATGCCGAATCCCGCGGCG
>JBKHAJ010000222.1:0-5809 GCA_046542935.1 Spirochaetia bacterium
CCGATCCGGTCCCCACCTCCAGGACCTTCTCTTCTCCGGTCAGCCCACAGAGCTCGCTCATGAGGGCTACGATGTAGGGTTGGGAAATTGTCTGTCCGTGGCCGATGGGAAGAGGATGGTCCTCGTAAGCAGCGGAGGAGCAGTGCTGCGGGAGAAATTCGTGTCGGGGGACCTTTTTCATCGCCTCGATCACCCGCTTATCGGTGATTCCCCGATCGACGATCTGCCGCTCCACCATCTTCTTTCGCAATTCGTCGTTCATTCCGAGTTTAATATACTATATTGACGCGAAATCGGCATCCGGATATCAACACTTTTTACCGTACCGCCGGTGTCCCCTTTTACCGCTGTGACAGACCGAGGAGAATCTGTTAAGATTACCTTCTGAAAAAACCATCATGGAGGCAACGCCGATATGGCTGATATGAAAGTAGTCGGGTTCAACGGAAGCCCTCGAAAAGAGGGAAACACCCATCTTCTCATTCAAAGGGTCTTCTCGGTCCTCGAAAAACGGGGAATCGAAACCGAAATAGTACAGCTCGGCGGAAACTTGGTCCGCGGGTGCACCGCTTGCCTGTGGTGCAAGGATCACCAGGAACGCAGATGCGTCTACCGGGACGACATCATCAACGAGTGTATCACCAAAATGATCGAAGCCGACGGCATCGTCTTAGGCTCCCCGACCTACTTCGCCGGACTCACAACCGAGACGAAAGCGCTTATCGACCGGGGCGGGTACGTTACCCGGAACAACGGAAACCTCCTCCGGCGGAAGGTCGGCGCCGCGGTTACCGCCGTGCGCAGGGCGGGCGCGGTAAACATCTTCAATGGGATCAATCATTTTATGCTTATCAACGAAATGATCATTCCCGGATCGATCTACTGGAATTTAGGAGTCGGCAGGGATATCGGAGACGTGGAAAACGACGAGGAAGGGATGAAAACCATGGACGCTTTGGGGGAAAACATCGCCTGGCTCCTCGAAAAGATTTCCTGATCCATGGCAAAAGCGGTTTTCCGGTTCTACGAGGAATTGAATGATTTCCTTCCCCCGGACCGAAGGAAAACCGATTTTACCTACGAATTCAACGGGAGTCCCGGCATAAAGGACGCCGTCGAGGCGCTGGGAGTACCCCACACCGAGGCGGACCTCATCCTCGTCAACGGTGATCCAGTCGATTTCTCCTATCGCCTCGAGGAGGGCGACCGGGTGTCGGTGTATCCGGTCTTCGAAAGCTTCGACATTTCCGGGACAAGTCTCAACCGGCCCCGACCCTTGAGGGAACCCCGATTCATCCTCGACGTTCATTTGGGGACTCTTGCCCGAAAGCTCAGGCTTTTAGGCTTCGACACCCTCTACCGGACCGATTACGATGATGAGGAAATCGCCGACGCCGCCTCGCGGGAGGGAAGGATTGTCTTGACCCGGGATACGGGACTCCTGAAGCGCAAAGCCGTAAGCCGGGGATACTGGCTCCGAAACACCGATCCCGATCTGCAGATCGAGGAAATCGTCCGCAGGTTTCAGCTGGAAAACCTTATCCGCCCTTTCGAGCGGTGTCCGACCTGCAACGGGTCGATCCGGGAGGTCCCCAAGGAGGAGATAGCCCATCTCCTCGAGCCCAAGACCCGGAAATACTATACCAGGTTCTTTCGGTGCACCGAATGCGGACAAATTTACTGGCGGGGGAGCCATTATTCCCGTATACTTGAACAAATCGATCGCCTTAAGAATCGAGATAAAGGAGCCTGATATGCCGTACATAAGCCTTCAAACCAATGCCTCCGTCACGGACCGGGACACTCTTCTCAAAGATCTCTCCGCCTTAGGCGCCCGGGAGCTCGGAAAACCCGAATCTTACGTGATGGTTTCCCTCGACGACGGAGCGGGGATGCTCTTCGGAGGATCGGCGGATCCCTCGGCCTTTTTACAGTGTAAGAGCATCGGTCTTACCGAATCTCAAACCGATAAGCTTTCAAGGGCATTGTGTAATTTCGTAACCGATACCCTAGGTATTCCCGTCGACAGAATCTACATCGAATTCTTAGGAGTTCCGGGCTCTATGTGGGGTTGGAAGGGGGGGACTTTCTAGATCCTCCCCCCGTGCTTCCGGCACAATAATATTCCGCATCACAAAAGGCTCGAAATTCGGACGATTCTGTAGTATGATACACCCAGCTTTACCATGAATCCGGTGTATTTGAATAACGCAGCTACCAGCTTTCCCAAGCCGGCACAGGTCATTGAAGCGGTTAACCGGGTCATCCGGACCGTTCCCGCCGATCATCACCGTTCCCATTCCCGGGGCCTTTCCGATCCGGTGGAGGAATGCCGGGAGGCCTGCGCCGCATTTTTGGGGGTTACCGACTCCGAAACGATCTTTCTCGGGTCGGGGGCCACCGAGGCATTGAACATACTCGTACACGGACTCTTGAGTCCCGGGGATCACGTGGTCGTAACCTCCCGTGCCCACAACTCGGTCTTGAGACCGCTGAACGAGCTCGCCGAACGGGGAGTTATCTCCCTTACCACTCTCGAAACCGACATCGCGGGTATTGTACCGACCGAATCCTTCGGCGATGCGGTCAGAGAGAATACCCGGGCCGTGTTCGTCAACCACGCCTCGAATGTGACCGGCTCGGTTGCGGACCTCGAAGAAATTCGCCGGCATATCCCGGATATCCTTCTTATTGTCGACGCCTCCCAGGCGGCGGGGATGATCGACATCGATCTCGCCGGAGGAGATGTGGACGCCCTTGTCTTTACAGGACACAAGTATCTCTTCGGCCTCCCGGGCACCGGAGGGATGTACCTCCGGCGCGGTCTCGATCTCGAGCCCCTCGTAACGGGAGGGACCGGTGTTATGAGCGACTCTCTCCTCCATCCCCGAAAACGCCCCTTCGTTCACGAAGCGGGGACGCCGAACGGACCGGGCTTTGCCGCCCTTGCCGCGGGTATTCGCTTCATCCGGGAAATCGGCTTATCCGAAATCAGGTCCCGTACGAAACACCTTGCCGATCGGCTCGCCTTCGAGCTCGCCTCTATCCCTAGGGTGCGGGTTATCGGGAGACCGGCGGAGCCGGCTGAATCAGCCGGTGCGGGTGCTCGAGAGCTTCCCCACACTCCGGTGGTGAGTTTTATCATAGAGGGACTCCCTCCGGATGAAACGGGATACATCCTCGAAGAGAGCTTCGGCATCAAAGTTCGGTCGGGGCTCCATTGCGCTCCCCTCATTCACCGGTATCTGGGTACGGAAGACGGGGGAACGGTCCGGGCAAGCCTTTCGTATTTCACTACCGAGGATGAGATCGGCCGTCTCCTCGAGGCCGTTCGAATGATAGCGGAGCGGTGTACATGAACAGTTTTGAGATACGATCCTTAGCCGATTGCTATAACGGCTCCTTAGTCAGGGAGTTTGACTTCGCCGAGCCGATTGGAGAAGCGCTGATCGGACACCTGGGAAGAAACAAAAAGCTCGATTACTTTCCCGACCTCCCGAAACCCTACTTCCGGATCGAGGCGAAGGGAAAATACATAATTCGCGGAATGCGGGGCAGCTTCACCATGCGGGTAATCCTCAAGCAGCCCCATCCGGAGATGAACCTCTTCAGCCTCAAGTCGGCTATCGAAGATTTCTTCTTAGGAGCCGGCCGCCCGCCCGTGCCCGGGAAAACGGCACTACCCGGCGCAGGCCCAGCTCCGGCGGAAGTTCCCGCCCGAACGACGACGTTTTCCCCGAAAGCCGTCCGGACACGTGTTCCGAACGGCTTCGATAGAAAACATTTTTCCGCGCGGTGGCGGCTCAATTATCTTACACGTCGGGATTCGGGATCATAAAGTCCCTAATCGTACCGAGGAGTCCCTCGTATCCGGCGATGAAACTGCGAAGGGTCCGCATGGTCGCGCCGTACCGATCGAATTCTTCCGGCTTCATCCCGTCTACCTCATAGGCCTTACGGAAATCCTCGAACTTATCGAGGAGGCCGTCTACGACGGCGGGATCCACGGGATCGTCCATCCTCGGCTTGACCTCGACATCGGAATTGTTGAACCGGACCTGCCACTTATAAGGAATAGTGAGAACGACATCCCCTCCGATGAACTCGGACCACTGATAGTGGTTCCTATAGGCGGCGGCGAGGAGACGTGCCCTATACCCCTTTTCTTTAAAGACTCGGTAGGCCTTCTTGAAGGCGGCGACACCGGCCCACTCAAGGTAATCAGGATTGACGATGATGTCTTCCTTGTCGGCCACCACCTTGAGCCAATCATCGAGCCGGCCGACCATGATGGTACAGACCGGAGTCATCGACTTGGTGTCCTTACCCTCCGACTCCCGCCGCTTGAGACCCCTTTCGACCGCCTCGGCGACCGCAACCGATTGAGGAACCGTGAAACACACCGTCGCGTTGACGTTGACTCCGTTGTACGTAGCTTCCTCGATGGCCTCGACCCCTGCCTGAGTTACGGGGATCTTCACCTGCATGTTCTCGGCAAGGGTGTCGAAATAGATCGCCTGCTCGGCCATGGCCTCGGCATTCCGGTAGAGTCTCGCATTGGTCTGGATGGATATCCGCCCCTTGAGACCTTTTTCCTTGTCGAAGACCGGCTTCAAGAGCTGGGCCCCTTTGACCGCCATCTCCTCGTTGAGCTTCCAGGCAACATCCTCTTCGGAACCCTGGGGCAGCTCCTTGATAATCTCGTAGATCCGGTCCTTCCATAGATGCATCTCTTTCTTGAGCACGTTTCCCACTATTACCGGGTTGGTGGTGGCCCCGACCCCGCCGTTTTCGATCGCGTAGGCGAGCTCTTCCACGGAACAGGAATCGTTCCAGAAATCGGTATCCGTTGTCGAGACCGTCCTATACAGCGGACTCTTATATTCGCTCATGTCGTCCTCCTCGAATTTTCCTAATTATATGTTATAACATATAATAGCTTATGTTGAAAAAAAAATCAACTCCCCTTAGCGCCGGCTCCGAGAATCTCCCCGATCTGCTCCTCCGTATCTTTTTCGAGCCCCTGTATAAAAGGCTTGAGAATAGCATACGAAAAATGGATATCCTTCCTCAAGATCGAGACGAACCGCTTTTCATCCTCCCCCGAGAGGGCGTCGAACATGTCCTGATGGTTCTGGAAAGAAGCTCCGAGATCCTCGATCTGAGCATTGATGGTAAGATAGGGACCGACCCGGGCCCACAACCCGTTGATAATCTCGAGGAGAATAGGCATCCTGCCGTATTTATAGACAAGGAAGTGAAAATCGTGATTCTTCTGAACGTATATTTTCGGCGTGCCCACAGAACCTTTGAGCTCCTCGAGAATACCTTCGAGCTCGCGCTCCATCGCGTGGGTTCTGTTGCGAAAGGCCCGCCGGGCGATATATATCTCGTTGATGAACCTGATCTTGTATATCTCCTTGAACTGCCGCAAGTTCAATGTATTGACCCGATAATCCCGATTCGTGCGCCGAACAATGACCCCCTCCGACTCGAGCTGGAACAGCGCCTCCCTCACCGGGATGATGCTTACGTCGAACCGTTCGGAGAGATCCTTCAGGGTCACCGCCTGACCGGGGAGTATCTCACCCAGGATGATCTGCTCCCTGAGGGCGGCGTAAATCTTTTCGCGCAGGGTTTGTTTGTCGATCTTTTCGATTGCCATGTGAGTTAATCTATAGTGTATCTATTTTCACGGGATTGTAAAGTGTTCCGCTGATTCAATCCCCACGATCGGGGGCACTCTCGAAAAAATATCTAAAGTCCCAAAGAATGGGGTTTTTGAATTACCAGGCCTCTTTCGGGTGTA
>JBKHAJ010000223.1:0-5793 GCA_046542935.1 Spirochaetia bacterium
AAAATGGTCCGCAGCGCCAATTGAGACAAAACCGATCGCGCCGGGAATACCTCCCACCCAGAGGATGGCGTCAAGATTGGAGCCCGCCTCCCAGGAGTCTCCGGCGATGGGTTCTCGACCTCCGGCGCCGGTGTAGCCCCGGGCGGGGCTGACCAGGCCGGTGTACTCTTCAAAAACTGTAAGCGTTCCCCGCCCAACTTGCTTGGAAACGAGGACGATCTCCCGGGCCCATTGCGGCGTGTTGTCCCAGCTTCGAACGCGTCCGGTATAGATGTCAATAAGCTCGGCGGTTGTTATACGCTCCCGCGGGTTTTCCCGGTTGACGATAATCGCCAAGGCGTCATACCCGATCGTTGTATGGGAAAGATCCTCCCGTTCAGCCGCGGTCAATGACCGGCTCACCATACCGACGTCGGCTGTTCCGGCTCGAAGGTCTTTAATCCCGGCTTCGCTGCCGCCCCCGAGAATCTGAAGGTTAACCCCGGATATTTCAAGGTACCCTTCCGCAATTTCCGTTATAATCGGCTGGACCGTTGTGGAGCCTGCGACGTGCAACGACGGAGGGGAGGCACTTTGGCCGAATACGGGTCCTACGACCAGGCACATCAAGAGTAACCAGGCGGAATCTGATTTAAATCGCATGTCTCTTCCTTAAGAGATGGGAGCTGTCATTTCCAGCGGGTGCCGATTGCTTGCCGAAGTCGAGGTTTCCCCCACACTCCGGAACAATTTGAAACGATCTGTCTTACTTAGATTCCCGGTAACGCCAGCCAGCTCTTGAGTATAGGGACTGTGCATTTTGCCGTCAAGATTACGATCCGTCAAAGTATCTCACATAGCCGGCAGCGGCTGAAGGACAGGGAAAACCACTTGGAGATGCTCTCGGGCAAAAACCGGACGCAGAAAAAAATCGAGTGGGAGTGCTTAGTAAAAATGCTCAGGCTTAAAGATTCGGTTTCGGCGAATCTCTGGGTTCGAACACATGACATACTCCCGGCACACATCGGGACAAAAAAGAAGGACCCCGCCGAGAAGCGGAGCCCTTCTTTTTACCCCCGACGCGATTCGAACGCATGACCTACTGCTTAGGAGGCAGTCGCTCTATCCTGCTGAGCTACGGGGGCAGGCATATATAAATTGATGCGGGATCAGTTTACCCGGCTCGGCCGCCCGGTGTCAACTCGGTGCAGAAGCCCTCAATCGTCGTCGGGACCCGAGATATCGACTAAGATCCATAACGGTCTGTGATCGGAGACAACCAAAGAGGCGAGCTTGTCGTCGTTATCGAAGATCGCCTCGTCGAAGGGATAAATGCCGAAATACCCGGAGGCTTCGGATAGGTACTGCTCCTGATACCAGATGGTGTCGTAGATGCTTCCATAAATGGTGGTTGGCATAGTCCGATTGACCGCCCGCATTCCCTCGACATCCCACAGCTCGTCGAAGCCCTTATCCTCAGGGGACAGATTGAAATCGCCGAACAACAGAATGTCCTGCTCGTCGTCAAGAGCCTGGACCGAGAGAAACACATCGTCTAAGAGGAGGGCTTCGGCCCGCCGCCCGGACACCGAATCGCCGTAGATCGAATGCATGTTTATAGCGTAGAAGTCGAACTCTCCTGTCCTGAAGCTTGCTAAGAAAGGTTCCCGGATAAACAGATCGTCCGGATCTCTGATTTTAAACGACTTTCCGGTATATTCAACCCGTTCGATATCGAAAAGAAAGCCGTACCGTTCTTTGACTCCGCGCCCCACTTCCGGGCCCACGACGTATTCGTAGGTCCTTCCGAAGGTCTGTTCGAGATGAACGAGCGCCCTGTCCAGTACCGCCGTATCCCGGAGTTCCTGAAGGGCTATAAAGTCGAACCGGGAGAGGATCATGCATATCTGGAGGAGCTCGTCCTCGTCTCTCGAATTGTCCGAGAATATTCGGATATTCCAAGTTGCTAAGACCGCTCTGTCCTCGGTTACGAGCTCTTCCGGGGGAAGAGTAGTCAAGGCAGTGGAGAAGGGGGCGGCCTCCCGGTTTGCCGCCTGAGAGAATGCCGGTGTGCCCGGGACAATGAAAGGGATTATGAAGAGGAAAAAGGTAAGAAAAAAGGTGGTGAGAACAGGGGGGAGTTTGAAGAATCTTTTTTCTTGCAAAGGACTACTTGTCGGCTTCCAGTCTGCCGAGGCCGGGAATCTCGACTTCCCTCTTCTCGGTGTTCGTGCTCAACTTCGTTCCTTCTCGCCGCTTTTAGGTGTTTTAGGCGCTGATAAGTTCGCCGGCATCCGTTTCCACGGGGGTGAGATACCCGGTCCTTAGGCAGGTCTGAAAGAGCTCTTTGGAGAGATATTCCTCGATCTCCTTCTTGTAGTCTTCGTAGACGCAGGTTATGCGAACATCATATCCGTCTTTCCGCTGTTTTACGATCTCCATGAAGGTGGACATTCCCTTGCTGCTCTTTACCCGGTATTGGATCATTTACTTCCTCCTCTCGGTTCTATTGACATTTTAAATTTCGGCATTCCGTGAGTATTTTTGAGCTTATTTTCAGGATCCTTCGGAATCCCGACGGTTCACCCGGGCCGGCGGTGAATGTCGATCCACTTGACTTAACGGGGGCCTCTCTTTAATGTTGACCCGTATGGATTTACGGAAGGTCTTGTCGGAAGACGTCATCCGCATGGATGTAGAAGGAACCACAAAGGACGAAATTATCGAATATCTCGTCGATATTCTCTGCGCTACCGGAAAGGTAACGGATAGGGACGCCGCCGTGCGCAGTGTCCGGGAGAGGGAAGAGAAGATGTCCACGGGAATACAAAAAGGCGTGGCGATTCCACACGGGAAGACCGCGGCGGTAGACCGGCTCCTCGCGTGCATAGCCTTGAAAAAAGGGGGAGTAGACTTCGATTCCCTCGACGAAGAGCCGTCGAGGATCTTCATCATGACCCTTTCGCCGGTCGACCGCTCGGGGCCGCATATCCAGTTCTTGAGCGAGGTCAGTCAGCTCCTCCAGGACGAGGAGGACAGAAGCCGTCTCCTCCGGGCGTCCACTCCGCGTGAGGTTCTCGAGATTATTACCGGCGGTGAGGTCGACGAGGACTAGGGTTCGTTCTTACCCGCAAGCTCCCGCTTGAACCGCTTTCCGAACTGATTCCAGACCACGATAAAAAGCGCCGCGATCAAGGGGCCTAAGAGAAAACCGATAATCCCGAGCCAGGCGATCCCGCCTAGGGTGGAAATCAGCACCAGCATGGGATGGAGCCCGCTTCTGCCTCCGAGCAGTTTCGGCTTGATGATGTTCTGGGTCACGGCTATCCCCGCGAGCCCTAAAAGGATGATGATTATTCCGGGAACTATGTCCCCTGATATGATCTTGATCAGCCCCGCGGGGACGATAATTACGTTTGCCCCGATGATAGGTATAATAGAGATGAAGAGGATCAGTATCCCCCACACCACCGGAGTGGGGAGCCCGAAGATGGTAAAGATTATTCCTCCGTAGGCCCCTTCGATAAAGCCGATTATGATCGTACTGATGATCGTCGCCTTAGTCATGCTCGAGAACTCCCTCGTCAACTGCTCGGTATCGTCGTCGCCTAGAGGGATGAGGCTCTTGACCTTGTACAGGAGCTTCCGTCCGTCAACGAAGAGAAAAAAGAGGATGAACAGGGTAAATATCAGGTGAACCACGAAACCGGAGATACTTTCGAACGAGCGGCGGGCGAGGTTGATTAGGAGTGAGGAGCTTCGGCTTAAGAGCTCTTCCAGGGATTTCCCGAGATCGAAGGACTCCCCTTCCGGGGTAAGCTCGCTTACGAAGGGGATCCGCCGGAGGAATTCGGTAATCCGAGACTCCACGATCCGTTCCTTGAAAGCCGGCCACTGGTCCCGGAGATTAGCTATTCCTCCCGAAACCTCGCTCGAGAAGACGATTATGATGAAGGTGAGGATAGCCCCGAAAAACAGCAGGACCAGGAGAACGGTTATTCCCGAGGCGAAATGTTTATGCCCCCTGAACGATCGGAGGAAGAAATCATAGAGCTTCCAGAAGAAATTCGCGAAGATGACCGCAAGGAAGATATCGATGACAAAAGGGGCGATGACCTTGTAGAAGGCAAGGGTGAGTCCCACCAGTATGAGGACGAAAAACCCGTCTATCAGGCTGAATTGGGAGACGTTTTTCACGGGACAAATCTAACACGGAGTCGAGGCTAAGAAAAAGCCCCAAGGGGATAAAAAAAGAGCCCCGGCACACATCCGTGGGCCGGGGCAATTAGATATCCTCAGATATCATAGTACAGGGCAAACTCCCAAGGATGGGGCCTGAGGTCCAAGGCCTGCACTTCGTTCCGCATCTTGTAACCGATCCATGTTTCGATCACGTCGGTGGTAAAGACATCCCCCTTGAGGAGAAAATCGTAATCTTTCTCGAGGGCTTCTAACGCAGTCCTGAGGCTTCCCGGGGTCTTGTCCACCTTGGCGAGCTCCTCGGGAGGTAGATCGTAGATGTCCTTGTCCAGGGGATCGCCCGGATCGATCTTGTTGAGTATTCCGTCGATACCGGCCATGGCCATCGCTGAAAAGGCGAGATAGGGATTACAGCTCGGATCGGGGCAGCGGAACTCGAACCTCTTCGATTTTTCGGAAGAGCTGTACATCGGTATCCGGACCGCCGCGCTCCGGTTCCGGCTCGAGTATGCGAGGTTTACCGGCGCCTCGAATCCGGGGACCAGCCTCTTGTAGCTGTTGGTGGTCGGATTGGTGAAGGCGAGGAGGGCCGGAGCGTGTTTGAGGATCCCTCCGATTGCATAGAGGGCGGTCTGAGAGAGTCCGGCATAACCGTCGCCGGCGAAGAGATTCTTTCCCTCCTTCCAGAACGACATGTGTATGTGCATACCGCTCCCGTTATCGTTGAAAAGCGGTTTGGGCATGAAGGTGACCGTCTTGTTGTAGGACTTCGCCGTATTTTTAACGATGTACTTGTACTTGAGGATGTTGTCGGCCATCTCCACTAAGTGTCCGAACCGCATGTCGATCTCCGCCTGTCCCCCGGTGGCCACCTCGTGGTGCTGGCACTCGATGGGGATTCCGATCCGCTCCATAATGAGCATCATCTCGCTGCGCAAATCCTGCATGCTGTCGGTGGGCGGGACCGGAAAGTACCCCTCCTTGTACCGGGGTTTGTAAGCGAGGTTCGGGTTCTCTTCCCGGCCGGTGTTCCACCGTCCCTCCACGCTGTCTAAGAAGTAGTAGCCCGAGTGCTCGTTCTGATCGAACCTGACGTCGTCAAAGACGAAGAACTCCGCTTCCGGACCGAAAAACGCAATATCGGCGACACCGCTGTTCTTGAGGTAGTTTGTAGTCTTTCGGGCGATATTTCGCGGGTCCTTTGTATAATCCTCTCCGGTGATGGGATCGCAAATATTACAGATCATGACGAGAGTCTTGTGCTTCAGGAAGGGATCGATAAAGGCGGTCTCGGGAACCGGCTTGACGATCATGTCGGATTCGTTGATTGCCTGCCAACCGCGGATACTCGATCCGTCGAAGCCTAAGCCCTCGGTAAATGAATCCTCTTTGATTTCGCCGATGGGCACGGAAAAGTGCTGCCAGAGCCCGGGAAAATCCATAAAACGGAGATCGATGACCTCGATATTCTCCCTTTCGATAAGCGAAAGCACCTCTTTCGGTGATGTCGGTGTGTTCATGTACTGGTACTCCTTAACCATTGTATTTGAGAATTCTACGATCACATTCTATGCATTATACGTGCCAAATACAAGGTTGCGTAGTTAAGTGTCT
>JBKHAJ010000224.1:0-5774 GCA_046542935.1 Spirochaetia bacterium
CCCCTTCATCTGGGTAATCCTTTCCTCGTCCACATTTCGGACCGGAGCTCTGATGTCCCCATTCGTTCTCTCAGAAGGACGATCCGCAGCTCCTATCCCGAATACCGGAACGCTATACCCGTCGAAGTGTTCGTCCTCTCCCGGGAGGAAATCGAAACCGGATCGGTACGTCTCTCGTCCCGTATCGACAGCTTAGGGATAGCCGCATCGGCGACGGTTGCTTCGGTTCTCCACCGGTTTACCGAGAGGGAGGTGACCGTCCTCTACCATGGATATCAGCTCTTCGTGCAGTGGCTCAGAAGAGACAACACCGTCTACGTTACCGGTACGGGACGATACGTCTTTGCGGGGACCTTCTACACCGAGGAGACCGAAGTCTCCTGATCGAGGTTGTACTCATTTATCTTTCTATGAAGGGTTTTCCGCCCTATCCCTAAGACATCCGCGGTCTTGCTCTTGTTTCCTTCCTTGAAGTGGAGGGTACTTCGGATAATTTCCTTCTCCGCCTCCGCGAGACTGGTACCTAAGCTTATTTTGATGTAATTTTCATCCTGCTCCGTCTGGACCGAAGGAGGTAAATCGTTCGGGGTTATAACGTGCCCCTTGCATAGGACTACCGCGCTCTCGATACAGTTCCTGAGCTCCCGTATATTTCCCGGCCAGGAGTAATTGTAGAGGATGTTCAAGGCCTTGGGATCTATCCCCTCGATGTTTCTCTGATTCTCCTCGGCGAACTCCTTCAAAAAGGACGCCAAAAGGAGCGGAATATCCTCCTTCCGCTCCCGTAGGGGCGGCACGTGGATATTGACGACATTGAGACGGTAGTAGAGATCCTCCCGGAAGTTACCCTTTTCGATCTCGATACTCAAGTCCTTGTTGGTGGCGGTAATGATCCTGACGTCTACCTCGAGGGTTTCCTCGCCCCCCACCCGCTCGAATCGCTTCTCCTGCAGCACCCTAAGAATCTTGATCTGGACGTTTGGATTTATCTCTCCAATCTCATCGAGGAAAATCGTTCCCCCGTTAGCCAGCTCGAATCTTCCCCGCTTGCGTCCGATGGCCCCGGTAAAGGCTCCCTTCTCATGTCCGAAGAGCTCGCTCTCGAGAAGGCCCTCCGAAAGGGCCGCGCAGTGGACCTTGACAAAGGGCTTTTCCCGCCGTCCCGACAGATGATGGATAGCATCGGCGATGAGCTCCTTGCCCACTCCGCTTTCACCGGTAATGAGGACCGAAGCCTTCGTCTCCGCAACCTGCTCCACCACGTCCACCACCTCTTTCATCTTCGTGCTCTTCCCGATGATTCTCGCGTACTGCCGCCGGTTTCTGTTCTTTTCGACCTCTTCCTGAAGCGCCCGGTGCTCGAGTATAAGGCTCCGATTGCTCAATGCACGTTCGACTAATATCGACAACCTGTCGAGATTGACCGGTTTGGTCAGAAAATCGTAGGCCCCGTTGCGCATAGCGTCTACCGCAGACTCGATGGTTCCATGGCCGGTAAGGATTATTACCGGAAGGGTGGGATAACTCGAAGAGACCCGCTTCAAGAGCTCCTCTCCCGACAGCTCGGGCATCTTGAGGTCGGCTATTACGAGATCCATATCGTTCTTTTGGATCGTCTCGAGGGCCTCCCGGCCGTTTTCTGCCAAAAAAACGTTATATCCCTCCATCTCGAGGGCCTTGCCGAGTCCTTCCCGAATGTTTTTTTCGTCGTCCACGATCAAGAGGTTAAACTTCATGCGCGTCTCCCTTCCAGCCGATGAGTCTCCGTTCCCTTTGGGGTATCGGAAAGCTTAGAATAAAGGCAGTGCCGCTTCCCTCTCGGGAATCGACGGTGATATCTCCGAGATGCTCCTTGACGATCTTATATACCACGGTCAAACCGAGCCCGGAGCCGAAATCCTTTGTCGTGAAGTAGGGCTCGAAAATTTTGTCCATTATATTCTCCGGAATTCCCACTCCTGTATCTTCGACGGTTATCTCGATGTGGTCGTTCTTCCTCCTCGAACGGAGCGTTAGGCATCCTCCCTCCGGCATAGCGGAAATGGAATTTTTTATAAGATTCAATATTGCCTGCTTGAGGTATTTCTCATCCAGAAGGATCTTGGGAAGCTCCTCCCCGAGTTCACACCTTACCTCGATTCCGGCGTTCTCGAGCTCCACCGATACGAGCTCGATTATCTCTTCGAGAATCGGATTGATATTTCGCTCTTCCATGGTTGTGTCCATGGGGCGGACGGCGAAGAGAAAATCGACAACGATACTGTTGAGCCGGTTGATTTCCTCTTCCACGATGCTTAAATGTTCCCTGATTTCCGCGGAACCGTTTTCCCCTCCGTCCATACCGCCGTTCTGAAGGGTCTTTTGGATGAGCTGAATGTGGATGCTGATAGATCCTAAGGGGTTTTTGATCTCGTGAGCCACCCCGGCGGTGAGGGTTGTCAAAGCGGCAAGGCTCTCCGCACGCCTCAACCTGGCCTCGCCCCGTTTCTTTTCGGTTACGTCCTCGACCCGGACAAGGGTTCCCTCTACACGCCCCGCGGCAACCAAGGGGAGGATATTGAGATTTAAAATCTTCTGGGCGCCGGAGGATCCTACTGCGAACTCCTCGTCTTTGATCTGCTCCTCCTCGGTTATGCACTTTTTCAAGAATTCCGCAATTTCGGGGTCCGTTACCGTTTCCCATATCACCTGTTCCAGAAAATCATTCCCGCTCACCCCCAATAACCGACGGGCCGTTTTGTTGCCGAGAATAACCACATGCTGCCGGTCACACACCACGAGTCCTTCTTGCATCGATTCGATGACGCTCTCCAGCCGTTCGTTTTCCACGGCCATATCGTTCAAGAGTTTGAAGATTTGCGACTTATCGAGCTTCGGAAATTTCTCCAAGGCCCGTCGAATAAAGTTTCTCATGGGGTATCGCGCATCTGATGGAGCAGATTTACCAGTGTCTTAGACGGACGCAGGTTGTACTGTTCGATACTTACTAACGCCTCCCGGATGTGCCGGTTCCAGCTTTCTTGACGAATGATTTCCCGACGGATCGCTTTTTCCTCCCCTGGTCGACTTCCAATATCTGAAAGTCTCCGATGAAGAACTTCAAACAGGGTCGAAAAGAACGCCCGGGCCTGTTCTTTTGTCTGAACGGTGAGTATGTACTCCTCGACGTCTTCCCGCTCTCCTCCTTGGTTCTTCTCGACCGCCTGAAGAAAGGAATCGGCGTGCTCGAGCATCTCTTTCCGGCTGATATTCTTCCACCCGAGAAAAAACTCATCTAAAGTCTCGTAGGCGCCCGTTGTCTCTCGAAAAATTTTTTCGAGTACCGTCCTTTCCACATCACGCGGTCTTGAAGGAAAGTAATAATGCCGGAGCCGACTCAAGATTGTAGGTATAACGGCGCCTTTTCTAATCGTTACTAATATAAAATACGCATCTTTAGGCGGTTCTTCAAGAATTTTTAGGAGCGAATTTCTCGATCCCTCCACCATGCGATCGGCGTTCTCGAGTATGACCACTTTTTTTTCGGCGGCCTGAGACGTATGCACCCAGGAGACGATATTCCGCACCGTATCTATGGGAATATTATCCTCGGGATAGACGGACTGAAGGATCTTTGCCGCGTCAACAGCTCTCCTTATCAGTTTTTCGAGCTCGTTTGGTTCCGGCAGCGGTTCACCCGGGAGGACAGCCTCTACGGTATCCTCGAGCTGCGATATTGCACTAGAGCTCCGTTTTTGTTTCGATTCATTCGCTTCCCATATGCCCGCGTCGAATCGACGCACTAATTTACGTAAAGATCGTACGAACAAAAAACGCGCCGCAGGCTGATCATTCCTCTTAAGGACTTCAGAGCATGCTTCTATTTCGGGGAGAAAGTCGGCGGGACCCGCAAGTACCATGGCATGATGCCCGAGGGGGCGGTGCAGAGAACATGAGCGACAGGGACAGTTCCATTCTCCGCTCTTCTTTTCGCACTGGATAACCCGGGCAAGCTCTAATGCGGAGGTGAGTTTTCCGGTATACCGCTCCCCGTAAAAAAGAAGTGCCCGCGGAAGAGTTCCCGCCCCGAGTTCGGCCCGAATCTGTTCAATCGGTTTTTCTTGGCCGAGTATGTTTTCAAACATCTATAATATCTCCTCCGTTGTCCCTCCGATTCAGAAATGATAACCCGTACGGTAATACCCGTAAGATTGTCCGGGCAATAAAGCTCTCCTCGAGAAGGTCTTCGGCGGGAAAAAAGGGCTGAAGCTCCAAAACGATGACTATAACCGTAACAACAAGGGCTCCCTCGATGATACCTAAGAAAAACCCGAGAGAACGGTCAAGCTTCTCGAGGTTGAGCCGCTCGAAGATACGCCGGAGGAGTCCCTCGAAAAGCTTGGTTATCAGGTAAACCAGGAGAAAAATAATGAGAAAGGCGGATAGCTGAGCGAATCTCTGAATTCCCGTGTAACGAATGAGAATATCCGCGCCTCCCCCCGAAAAGACAATCGCCGCGGCGATACCTAAAATAATCGCGGCGACGCTCAAAAACTCCGCGATAAATCCCTTGAGGATGCAGCGGATCATTGCGATAAGAATGATTACGCCGAAGAGTAAATCTAGAACCGAAATGCTCCAGGCCGCAATATCGGCGGCAGCCCCGCTCAAGGCTCCGTTCATCCGGTATCAGCTCCGCTCACCGAGGATGCGCCGGATTTCTTCAGCCGCTCTTCGGGCGGCGTCCGCCGGCATTGCGCGCGCCGCCTCGTCGGATAGGGCTCTCCTCTTTCTATCGTCTCCGAAAAACTCCTGTACAACCCTCAGAAGGTCTCCGGGATCGGGATTATCGAGGAGTACCGCAGCCCCGCGGTCCGCGAAGAAGCGGGCATTCCGGACCTGATCCCCCCTGCTTCCCGATCTGAGAGGGATTAGAACGGCCGGCTTGCCCAAGGAGCTCAGCTCGGCTAGAGTATTTGCCCCCGCCCTGCATACCACCAAATCCGCCGCGGCGAAAATGTCGGGAAGTTCTTCAGCTATGAAATCGTACCTGAAATATCGGTCTTTGCCGGTGCCCGTCATAGACGGGGGTCCGTCTGTCCGGTCTGTACCGGTCTGATGGACGACAATGCAGAGCTCAGTGAGGCGGTCGCGGATAGGACTGACGAGCTCATTTATCTGCCGGGCTCCCTGACTTCCCCCCATAACGAGAAGAACCCGCTCACCCGCCGCTGCCCCGAGGAGTTCCCGTCCTCGTCCCGCATCCCCCTCGAGGAGCTCGCTGCGGACCGGATTCCCGGTGAAAACGATTTCGAGTCCCTCCCGGGGGCCTATGAATTTCTCGGTCTGCTCGAACGAAATCAGGAGTAGCTGAGCCGCGCGCAGATTGATCCTCGTGGCGAGGCCCGGATCGAAATCCGATTCGTGAGTGATAACCGGTATTTTCAGTCTCTTCGCGGCTATTACCGGGGGGACGCTCACGAAACCTCCCTTCGAAAAGAGAAGGTCCGGCTTAAGGCGCTTCAAAACACGCCTCGCCGCGAAAAAACCGGAGAGTACCTTAAATAAATCGACACCGTTTCTCAATGAAAAGTATCTGCGGAGCTTTCCGCTCGGTACGGCTATGTAGCCGATACCCCTTCCTTCGACGATCCTCCGCTCGATCCCGTTCTTAGATCCTATCCAGTATATGTCGTAATTCCCCGACGCTCTCAGCTCGTCGATCACGGACAGCCCCGGAAAAACGTGGCCTGCGGCTCCGCCTCCGGTAAAAACGATTGTTTTCTTCATGATGC
>JBKHAJ010000010.1:0-27781 GCA_046542935.1 Spirochaetia bacterium
AATTCCTTGTACATGTCGGGAGATATGATCATGCTCTCCTGGGACTCGGGCCATCCCCACACATCTTTGAGTGTTACCTCGCCGCCCGTGTCGGCGGCGGGCAGCTCTGAGACATAGCCGTAACTCCTCGGGCCCGCCATCTGGTTGTCGGTATTGGGAACCATGAGCTTTTCCTGCTCTAAGAATTTAAAGGTCCTCAGGCGGTCCTCTACCATATATTCCATCAGCTTGTGGATCGTATCGGGCGAATCGTAGACCCATGTCAGGAGGTTATCGTTCCCGATAAACCGGAACACCTGCCAGGTGAGAGCGAAGAAGAACATCCCCACCCACTCGTCGTCTCCCTCGACGGGGCTTAGAGGGTCGTAATTCCCAAGGCGTACCGGAAGGATGTCACCCATCACATCCTCGAGGAGAGATTTGTTTCCGAGGGTCTTTTTCCGGTCCACGGAGGTGGTGCGTTTTTTGAGCTTCACAAAATCATCCGGGCTTTGTATGGGAAAATTGAAGGAGTAGCCCATAGAGGTTTCCCCCTCCCCGGTCAAGGCCGGGCGCATTTCCACATCGACACCGAAGCCAGGTTCAGTGATTTCCCAGCCTATCCGGTAGTAAGGCTCGAGGATGATGTCGTCGCCGACGGTCTCGAACTGCTTGATCGAGCGGACCATCTGCCTCTCGACCCCGCGAAGGTAGGTATCGGTGCAGGTAAGCTCCTTTTCGTCTATAAACCCGTCTATACAGGAGGTTTCGATCAGGATGACCGGCCGCTCCTGCTTCAAATCCTTGACCGCGGTCCACAGTCTGCGCCTCTCCTCCATGATCGGATCGGAAGCAATCTCCATCCATCGGCGGGCAAGGTCTCTGATTCGGGTCCTATCCAATTCACTTACCATTATACTCTCCTTCTGTATTTAGTCTGGTCCGATTATACCACCGCACACGAAACGAGAAAATCGACTTTTTGCGCCGAAGGATGCACATTTTGAGTCATGGACAGATCGTGGATAGTACCGTAGAATATCGTTACTCTGTGATATCGTTATGAGCACCTCACGAAACACCGATTTTATCAAGTATCTCCCCTTCAACGATACCGACACCCTCTGGCAGCTCTACTGTACCACTTTGGGTTTTCGGGAAATCCCTCCGGGTACCATCTATCCCCCGGGAAAGAAGAAGCACCCCCCCGAGTACCGGTCGGTGGGAACATCCGGAAGGGTCCTCAACGAGTTCCAGATTGTATATCTTTCGGGGGGAAGGGGAAAACTGCGGATGCGGCAGGGCGAATACCCGTTATCCGCGGGAATGGCCTTTCTCGTCTTTCCCGGGGTGTGGCACTGGTACGCGTCGGACTTGGAGACCGGGTGGGACGAATACTGGGTGGGATTCAAGGGCCGGTACGCCCAAACTCTCCTGGAAAACGGTATACTCTCCACGGACAGGCCGGTGATCGAGGTCGGGATCAGCTCGACTATTACCCATCTCTTTCACGAGATGTTCGAGACCGCCGAACGGGAACCCCCGGGATTCCAGCCTAAACTCGCGGGCTCGGTTATTCGGCTCCTCGCTTACTCGCTGAGTTACGCCTCGCAGCAGAGTCACGGAGATGAAACCGAACGGATCGTCCAGCAGGCGCGGATCTCCATGGAAAACCACCTCTTCGACAATCTCGACATGGAGGAGCTTTCAGGGCAGCTGGAAATCAGCTACACCCATTTTCGGACGCTCTTCAAGAACTACACCGGACAGTCCCCCTATCAGTACTACCTCAATATGAAGATAAACAAGGCGAAGGAGATGCTCGAAACCGGCGAGCTCTCGGTCAAAGAGGTGGCCTTGGATCTCGCCTTCGAGAACCAATACTACTTTTCCCGTCTCTTCAAAAAGAAGACCGGAGTCAGTCCCTCCTGCTGGTACCGGGAGTGTATCGAGCAGCTCTGAACCCTATCCGTGCGCACGGAAGTGCGGGAGTCCGGTGGGTGAGGAGATGTAAATAAATTCCGCCTCAGGTCTGCAAATAAATTCTTGCCGTAACAAATTTACCATGCTATAATTGCAGAAACAAACAAGAAAAACGTTTTTCTTGTATCGATCAGGAGGGTATTATGAGCAGCAAACCGAAATTTTCGGCGAATATCAATACGTTTAATGCATGCGCCGACCGGTATGTCTTGGGTGGATACGGTGAACGGCTCGACAGCGATCAGCTCTTGGAGACCGCGGGTAAGGTCCACAACTTATCCGGGGTGGAGCTGGTCGGGCAGTGGCACGTCAACGATGACAACCTGGATACGCTGTACGGCAAGATCAAGTCGATGGGCCTCGAGGTGACCTGCGTGACCCCCGAAATCTGGGCCTCCGCTCAATGGGGAAAGGGTTCGTTCAGCTCCACCGATCCGGAGGTCCGGAAGAACGCGGTCCAAACGGTCAAGAACAGCATGGACTGGGCGAAGGCGATGAACTGCAAGGTCATCGACCTGTGGTTCGGACAGGACGGTTTCGACTATCCCCTCTCCGCCGATTACATGCAGCAGTGGGACCGGATTATCGAGCTGACCCGGGAGTGCGCCGAGTACGAACCGGACGTCGACATCGTCATCGAGTACAAGCCGAAGGAGCCGAGGACCCACTGTACCATTTCCACAGTCGGAAAGACCCTCCTGTTGATCGACAAGGTCGGTAAACCCAACGTAGGGGCCATGGTCGACTTAGGCCACGCTACCATGGGATACGAGTACACCCCCGAATCGGTGGCGCTCTTAAAATATTTCGGCGATAAGTTGTATTACATGCACTTCAATGACAACTGGCACCTATGGGACGACGATATGACCTTCGGTTCCGTTCATACCATCGAAAACCTGGAACTTATCTATTGGCTCGACCGGGTAGGGTACGACGGTTGGTATGCTTTAGACATTTTTCCCTACCGGGAAGACGGGCTCGAAGCCGCGAACGAGAGCATCAAATGGATCGAAGGGCTGCACAGCCTGCTCGATACGGTCGGAAGAGAACGGATCGGCGGTATAATCGCGGAAGGGAACGCAATGGAGGCTTCGAAGATGCTTCGGGAGGCGTTTCTGGGGTAGCGGCGGAGCAAATAAGTCGAAAATAATTTACGAAAATTGTCGTAACTGGTTGACAAATACAAAAAATTTACGCAAAATGGCGGTATGTCTGCGGTCCAAAAAATAAAAACCGTCTATAATGATCTCAGGGAGAGTCAGCAAAGTATCGCGGACTACTTCTTAGAGGCCGATCTATCCGGGGTGGGGAGCAGCATCGACGAGATCGCCGACCGGGTGGGGACATCGGGGGCGTCGATCTCCCGGTTCTGCAAGAAGCTCGGCTACGAAAGTTTCGGGCAGTTCAAGATCGCCCTGTCTCAGGACAAGACCTACGAGCCGGACTTAGTACTTCCCATCTTCAAGGCGACCGACGATTCCGACGTCATCATTCACAAGGCCTTCTCCGAGGCGGTGAACAATCTGAAGGATACCGAGGCGAAGATAGATTTCGCAATTTTAAAAAAGATCGTCCGTCTCTTAGAAGAGGTAGAGGTCATCTATTTTTTCGGGATGGGGGGGTCCGGGGGAATTGCCAAGCTCGGTGAGCTCCTCTTTTCCCACCTCGGGTACCGCACCAAGGCGTTATCCGATCCCTACGAGATGGCGGTGTGCAGCGGTCACATCGGAGAAGGGGATATAGCTTTCGGCATCTCCCACACCGGACGGAATAAGGCGGTGTACGAGGCCTTGAATACCGCCCGCAGCCGAGGGGCCGCCGCGGTGTCCCTTACCAACTACGAGGATTCAGCGATAAGCGGGATATCCGACTATTCGTTGGTTACCGCCTGCTACGAGGGACGGGTCCATTTTGCCCAGTCCAACTCGATGGGGGCGCAGATAACCGTATTGAACGCCCTGTATCTTCTCTCGGCATCAAAGAGTTCACAGGAGGTCATCGAGGAAGTCAACGAAATAGAAGCATCGTGTCAGCGCAGTTTGCGCGTCAAGAATAACAACAAAAAATAATTTTTTAGGAGAAAGAGTATGGAACAATTTCATGATCCCATCATTTTCGAGAATGCCATCGACAGCATCGACATGAAGGACCACATCATCGCCACCTACTACATGAAGGACCGGCTCGAGGGCGTGGATTTTATTGATCATTTCAAGCTGGTCGAGGCGATGACCGTCGAGGGTTCGACGGGAAGCTGGGAAAAAGTAAAAGAGGACAGTGAAGAGGTCCGGCTCATGCTTACCGGAAAGGTAGTAGGCTATTACAATCTTCCGCCCGACGATGAGCATACCAAGGCGGCGGTAGTCCAGCTGGCGTTTCCCATCAACGCATGGGACGACAATATTCCCATGGCGCTGTTGTCTATTGCGGGGAACTGTTTTGCCTATTCCGATTCCATCCGGCTCCTCGACGTAACCCTGCCGGAGAACATGGTCAAAAACTTCAAGGGCCCGAAGTTCGGGATAGAAGGTATTCGGGAAATGCTGGGTGTTCCCGACCGGCCTCTAAGCCTTCACATCATCAAGCCCAAGATGGGGATGACTCCCAAGCAGACCGGGGACCAGGTCTTCGAGACCGCCATGGGCGGAGTGGACATGTGCAAGGACGACGAGATGACCTCGGACACCTACAACAACAAGTTCGAAGACCGGCTCAAATACGTCATGGACGCCATCGACCGGGCCGCGGAGAAGACCGGTAAGAGGGTCATTTACTACCTCTCCATAACCGACGAAGTCGGGAAGATGTACGAGAAGGCCAAAAAGGCCGTGGAGCTCGGCGCCAACGGTCTGCTCATAACCTTTTCGGCGGGACTCTCCGCGTTCAGGCGGATCACCTCCGATCCCGACATAAACATCCCGGTAATGATGCACAACTCCCATCAGATCGGTTCGATGAAAAGCATCTCCTGGCCGGTGTGGACCAAGCTGATCCGTCTGTGCGGGGCCGACAATACCCTGACCCCCACCTACTGGTCGAGTATTCCCATGGTCAGCCTCGAAGAGGGACTGAGGTGCTCCCATATCGCCCGGGCCAAGCTCTTCCACATCAAGCGGATGTGGCCCCAGCCGGCGGCGGGACTCTATCCCGGATTAGCTCCGATCGTGATCCCCGAGTTCGGCAAGGACATCATCCTCGCCGCGGGCGGCGGACTTCTCGGCCATCCCCACGGCTACCGTGCAGGTGCCGAGGCCTGGCGGCAGGCGATCGACGCGGTAATGAACGACATTCCCATCGACGAATACGCCCGGAAGAAAGAGAACAAGTCTCTTAGGGGAGCTTTGGAAAAGTGGGGCTATATGGAGCGTCCGGTTACTCCCTGGCTCAGAGTCGCGCCGAAGTTCCATCCCAAGCCTTTCAGCATGGATTAGTTCATTCCATTTTCCGGACCGGTTAGAGGCAGCCCGGTTATTCCGGGCGGGCCTCGGCGCCGGTCGAATTCACATAGCTCGAGGAGGAATGATGGCTATCGAGATAAAAATGCCCCCATTGAGTCAGACCACCGATACGGTGACCCTCACCGAATGGCTGGTCGAGGTGGGGGACACCATAACCAAGGGACAATCCATTGCGGGGGTCGAGACCGACAAAGTTACTATGGAGGTCGAAAGCTTCACCGGCGGCACCGTCTTGAAGTTTTTATATACCCCGGGGGACGAGGTCCCGGTGGGAGATGTCATCGCCCTTATCGGCGAGCCGGAGGAGGATGTTTCCGACTACGGCGGGACCCTCGACGGGGAAACCGCGGAGAAGCCCGCGGAGAAGACCGCGGCCTCCGAGGGTGCCGAGGCCCGATCGAAAAAGTCCGCCCCCGCGGCCGAAAGGGTATCGGGATCGGAAGCGGAAGCGGATGTTAAGGCGACTCCGCTGGTTTACAATTTTGCCCGGAAACGGAATGTGGATCTCTCCCGTGTTACGGGAACGGGTCCTCAGGGCTTGATCGTCAAGGAGGATGTCGTCCGGTATCTCGAAAGCGGTTCCGGCGCGGCGGAGGGTCCCGCGGCAGCCGGTGTTCGGGCTGCCGGCCGGACCGCCGAGGCGGAAGCTGTTCCCGCGGGCGCCGCCTACACCGACCGTGAGCTCGGCCGGAATCAGCGGATCGTCGCCGGGAATCTTTCCCGGAGTGCCGCGGAGATACCTGCCTACACGGTTACATCGACCGTCTATACAAACGATCTGACGGCAGCCGGAAAAAGTTATCCCGCTGATAAAAAGCCCCCGATGTACTCCTTTTATATCCACGCCGCGGCCCGGGCGCTCAAGGAGCATTCCGGTATCAACGGCTGTTTCACGAATGGAAGTCATCGGGTGTATAAGAACATAAACATCGGTTTCGCCGTCGCCCATGCGGGAGATCTCTTCGTTCCGGTGGTAAAGGACGCGGATGCCAAGAGCCTCGAACAGATAGCCGGCGAAGTGCGCTGGCTTACCGCCAAGGTGACGAACGGCAGGCTCGAAGCTGAGGATATAAGCGGGTGCACCTTTACCGTAAGCAACTTGGGCGTTTTTCCGGTGGATGAGTTTACCGCGATTATAACGCCGGGTCAGGCGGCCGTTCTTGCGGTGGGACGCTCTGAAAAGAGGATGGTCATCGACGACCAAGATCGGATGACGATTAAAGAGTGCGCCCGCGTAACCGGTAGTTTTGATCATCGTATTGTTAACGGCGCCGAAGCTGCCGCTTTCTTGAGTACCGTCAAAGAAGCCCTCGAATCGATAAGGAGTTGATAGGATGGATACTACAAAAACCATCAAAAAATTAGGAAAGGAAAAGACCCTCGCCATGTACCGAAGGATGTGTGAAATCCGGGTTTTCGAAGAGAAGATCCGCTACCTTTTTCTCGAGGGGCTCATGCCGGGGACCGTTCATCAGTATATAGGACAGGAAGCCTGCGCGGTCGGGGTCTGCTGGGCCCTGGAAGAGAACGACGTCATAGCATCGACTCACCGCCCTCACGGCCATGCCATCGCTAAGGGAATAAGCCTCGAGGCCATAGCCTCCGAGCTCTACGGCAAGGAGACCGGCTGCTGCAAGGGAAAGGGAGGATCGATGCACGTCGGGGATATCGACAAGGGGATGCTTCCCGCAATCGCAATAGTGTTCAAGATCCGGAAACAAAAACGGGTCGCGGTCAGCTTCTTCGGTGACGGGGCGTCTAACGAGGGAGCATTTCACGAGGGACTGAACGCGGCCTCCGTCTACGACGCTCCGGCGGTTTTCGTATGTGAGAACAACCTCTACGGGGCGTCTACCAGTTTCAGGCGGGTCTCTAAAATCGAGAACGTCTCCGACCGGGCCGACGCTTACGGCATGCGCAAGGAGATCGGCGACGGTATGAATGTATTCGACGTATACGAGAAGATGTCGAAGGCCGCGGAGTACGCCCGGAAGGGAAAGGGACCGACACTGTTAGAACTCAAGACTTTTAGGCTCTGCGGCCATTCCCGGAGGGACCCGAACAACTACATGACCGACGAGGAAAAAAAGTTCTGGAAGGAGAAAGATCCGATACCCGCCTGTGAAAGGTGGATGAAGGAAGCGGGAGTCGCCGACGACAAGGAGATCGAAAAGATCAAGAGTGAGGTCGACGACGCCGTCGATGCCGCCGTCAAATTCGCCCAGGAGGCTCCGGAACCGAAACCGGAGGATACCTACAACGATCTGTACATAACCTGTGAGGTGCCGAGATGAGATTGAGTATATCCGAAGCGCTTAGAAACGCGATCCATGGAGAAATGGGCCGGGACGAGAATGTGTTCTGCATCGGCGAGGACATCGGTATTCCCGGAGGATACGGCGGAGCCTTTACGGTTACCCTAGGATTGGAAAAGGACTACCGGGACCGGGTAATAGACACCCCTATATCGGAGATCGCCATTATGGGGATGGCCTGCGGCGCCGCCGCCGTGGGGATGCGGCCGATAGCCGACGTGCAGTACGGAGATTTTCTCTTCTGCGCCATGGACCAGGTCGCCAACGAGATAGCCAAGATGCGCTACATGTCCGGCGGTAAGGTGGTGATGCCGATAGTGATGCGGGCGCCGGTGGGAGTAACCGGCCGGGGTTCTCAGCACGCGCAGAATATGGAACCCTATTTTCTGTGCTGCCCGGGAATAAAGATTGTTGCCCCTTCCACGGCCTACGACGCCATGGGACTCTTGCGCGCGGCGGTCCGTGACGACGATCCGGTCCTCATGTTCGAGCACAAGAGACTCTACGGATCGAAGGGTATCCGGAAAGAGACGGGGACCTTGGACGCGTCTTCCGAATGTCCCGAGGATGATTATACCGTTCCGATAGGAAAGGGGATCGTCCGCAGGGAAGGGAGCGACGTCACCATCGTGGGGAGCCTGTTGATGATGCACTACTCGATGCAGGCGGCACAGCAGCTCGAAGAAGAAGGAATAAGCGCGGAGGTCATCGATCCGCGGACCCTATGGCCTCTGGATTACGAACTCATTGCCGAATCGGTCAAGAAGACCGGCCGCCTGGTAGTCGTGGAAGAGTCCGCCAAGCAGGGCGGAGTCGGAGCGGAAATCGGAATACAGATCGCAGAGACCATTCCCGATTACCTCCTCGCTCCGGTCAAGAGGATCGCCGCGCCGAACACCCCGGCTCCCTTCAGTCCGCCGATGGAGAAGTTCTACATACCCCAGCCCGAGCGGATTGCCGCCGAGGTCAAAGAGATGCTCGAGGCCTGGTAGATAATATACGGAGGCGCGGATGAACGACTGTATTGCCGTTTTTGATGTAGGAAAGACCAACAAAAAGCTGCTGATTTTCGATGAGAATCTGGAGATACTCGAAACCACGGCGGAGCATTTCCCCGCCGACGAGTCGGGACCGGTCCACTTCGAACGGATCGAGGAGATGTCCGAATGGTTCCTGGACCGGCTGGGGGACTTTGCGTCCCGCTACCCCATCCGCGCCGTATCCGTCGCCACCCAGGGCGCTACCTGGCTCTGTGTCGGTGCGGACGGCGGCTTGACGGTGCCTCCCGTGGCCTATACCACCGAACCGGGGGATGAGTTTCACGCCGAGTTCTACGACCGCTTCGGGGGTGTCGAGAAGATACAGCGGACAACCGGGACCGCCCCCATGAGCAATCTGTTAAACGGCGGGCAGCTCATGATGTTCCTGAACCGGGAGTATCCAAAGGAGTTCGCCGCCGCCTCCGCAATTCTCGGGATGCCCCAGTACTTCGGTTTTCTCTTGACAGGAAAGACCGGAGCGGAGCCGACGTATACGGGAAGTCATTCGAACCTCCTCGATTACGAAACAGGGGCCTGGTCCTTCATAGCGGAGGATTTGGGGCTTACCGACAAGCTGCCCCAGGGGCTCGACCGGACCTGGGACATTCTGGGAACGGTAAGTCCTGAAATAGCACGGCGGACGGGACTCGCCGAGGATACGGTCGTTACCATGGGAATGCACGATTCGAACGCATCACTCCTCCCCTATCTCCTGAAGGAGGAGGGAGACTTCATCCTCGACTCGACCGGAACGTGGTGCGCCTGTATGCGGCCCTCCCCGGCCGTCTCCTTTACTAGAGATGAAATCGGTAAGCTCGTCTATTTTAATCTGGACGTCCGTTCCCGGCCGGTGAAGACGACGATCCTGCTGGGGGGACTCGAATTCGAGACCTGGTCAAAGATCATCAAAGAGATAAACGGGGAGAAGGATTTCCCCCCCTTCGTTCCCGAAAGCTACGAAAGGGCGGTCGAAGAGGGCAAGCGGTTTATTTTCCCCGGAGTGGTCCGGGGGACCGGCCAGTTTCCCGACTCGATGCCCCGGGTCTACGACGAGGGGAAGTGGTACTCCCTCGAGGACGTGAGGGGGGGGAAGATACCCGATTTCTTCCGCGACTATACCGTGGCGTTCGCCGTGCTCAACCTCTCCCTTGCCATTCAGACCAAGGTGGCCCTGGAACGGGTGGGAATAGAAGGGGGAACCCCTGTCTACATCGAGGGGGGATTCCAGAATAATCCCGATTACGGAACCCTCTTGACCGCCCTCTATCCGGAGTCCAAGGTCTATCACTCGTCTCTCAAAGAAGCCACCGCCTTCGGCGCGGCGCTCCTCGGCAAAGCGGCCTTAGACGGCGTGGAACCGGAGGATCTGAGCGGGCTCTACGAGATCGAAAAGATACCGGTCATTGCCCTCCGCCTCGAAAGGCTGGACGCCTACATCGGGGAGTTCCTGCGGCTTCTGTAGGACGGACCGCGCGGAGGTGCACCGGCACTCTTTAAGCGATTCCCCACCTTAGGTCCGTCGATCGTATGAGGAAGATTGACATTGAAAAAAGGTGCATATTTTATGTATAGTATGAGTAAGGGTAGATAGAATGAAAAATCTGAAAATTGTTGTTGAGAAGCATCCCGAATGTTACATTGCCTATCCCCTGGGAATAGAAGGGATTGTTATTGGCCAGGGAGATACCTACGATGAAGCCCTTTCGGATGTAAAATCGGCGATTCAATTTCATATAGAGACTTTTGGCGCGGAGGTGCTGGATACAGAGACGCCTGTTTTAGAAGCGTTTGTAGCCGAAACGGGGATGTAATGGCGAAGTTTCCCGTTGATGCTCCGAGGCGCAGGGTCATTAAAGCACTCCAATTATTGGGTTTTAGTATAGTTCGAGAGAAGGAACATATTTCCCTGATTAGGGAAAATAAAGACGGGAGCCGGACACCATTGACCCTCCCCAATCATTCTAAGATTAAGGCCCCGACACTCCGGGCGATCTGTACGCAAGGGAGTATAACCCGGGATGATTTTCTAGAGGCATACAGAAAAGCTTAAAGAGTGCCCCCGATCGTGGGGATGGAATTGGTCTTAATCACGTTCGCTCAGGGTTTTAGCTGAACGTGGCTTTTATCACAGCAGTGTGGTCTTAGTAATTCAAGCTATCACGGCCAATTGCTGGATTTCTATCCCCACGATCGGGGGCACTCTCAAAAGCTTAGAAGCGTATCACTCTCTTGATAGAGTCTATGCGTATACGTGTTCAGACGAGCACCTCAACACCGTTATCCTCGAGGCGGGTTATGACCTCGGGGGGAACATTTCGATCGGTAATAATCGTTTTGAGCTTGTCGTATCCGACCCAGTTGACCGTCCCCGTCTTGAAGAACTTGGTGGAATCGACCATACACACCCCCCGGTCCGCATTTTCGAAGAGCATGGTCTTTATGCGGATGTCGTTGGGATTGTAGTAATCCAAAACCCCCTTTTCCGGAGACAGGGAGCGGACCGAAAAAAAGAAGCTGCTGGCGTGGATGTTCTGGAGATAGAGCTCGGGACGGGGGCCGATAAACTCGGCGCTCGCCCGGTCGAGAACGCCTCCTAAACATATTATGCGGAACTGATCGTGTATGATGAGCTCGGTGGGAACGAATACCGAATTGGTAACGATGGTCACGTTCCGGAGGTTCGTTTTCTTGAGCTCCTTACAGAGATAGAAGGTGGTCGTCGATGCATCGAGGAAGATCGTCTCGCCGTCGTTGATCAGCTTGGCGGCCCGGGAGGCGATGGCCTTCTTACTCTCCTTTTCGACCTTCAGTTGATAAAAAAAATCGTGCCGGTACTTATCGTCCTTCAAGAGCTGGATTCCCCCGTAGCTCTTGAGGATCAGTTTTTCCTGTTCGAGGGTGTCTAAGTCCTTGTACAGGGTGGGGACCGAGACCTTGAACTCCTTGGCGAGATCTTTGACGCTGAGTGTTTCCTTTTCCTCGAGAAGCTTCAAAATTTGTGAGCGGCGCTCTTTGACCGTCATAATTATAAATCCCTTATAATAGTAGTAGAAATTATCAGATAACGCAAGAAATTTCTTGCGTTCCGTTATAAGTTATAGTACAATTCTTTATGAACTGAAAAAGATCGACACATAAGGATCATACATGGCGGATACTAACACAATACTAGAACTTCGCGGAGTTATTAAGACATTTCCGGGAGTGGTCGCCCTCGACCACGTCGATTTCGACGTCCGCAGGGGCGAGGTGATGGCCTTAGTCGGAGAGAACGGCGCGGGAAAATCGACCCTTATCAAGCTCTTAGGCGGGGTCCATAAGCCCGACGCCGGGAGCATGGTATTCGACGGAGAAGAGGTCCTCTTCCAGTCCACCCAGGAATCCCAGGAAAGCAATATTTCGGTTATCTATCAGGAGTTCAATCTGGTGCCGGATTTGACGGTCGCCGAAAATATATTTATCGGCCGCGAACCGAAGCTCATCGGGGGGGTCCTCATCAACTGGAAGAAAATCAACGCCGATTCCCGGGCAATCCTCGACCGGTTGGAAAGTGATATCGACCCGAGGAAGTACGTAAGTGATTTGTCCGTCGCGGAAAGGCAGATGACCGAGATCGCGAAGGCGTTGTCCTTCGAGTCGAAACTGATCATCATGGACGAACCTACCGCGACCCTTACCGATAAAGAAGTCCGGAAGCTCTTCGAAATCGTCAAGAGACTCCGGGAACAGGGGGTCTCGATCATCTACATCTCCCATCGTATGGAAGAGGCCTTTGAACTTGCGGACAGGATAACCGTCCTTCGGGACGGCAAGAAGATCGGCACGAAAGAGACCTCCGAGACCAACGAGAACGAGATAATCGAGATGATGGTCGGTAAGGTGGTCAACGACTACTTCGAGGAACGAAGCGGAAAGATAAGCGGCGATGTTGTCATGGAGGTCAAGAACTACTCCATAGCCGATTACGTAGAAGATATCAGCTTCTCTTTGAGAAAAGGGGAAATCTTAGGCATTGCGGGAGTTCTCGGGTCGGGGGTGCATCAGCTCTTAGGCTCCCTCTACGGGGCTGTGCCGAAGAAATGCGGTGACATCTATTTCGAGGGAAAGAAAGTCGAGATCAACAGTACTAAGGATGCGATACGCTTAGGTATCGGCTACGTTACCGAGGACCGGAAGAGATCGGGACTCTTTCCCGATATGTCGGTCCTTCACAATATCAGTCTCATAATCATACGGGGCCTGACTTTCTTTAAGAACATTTTTATCAAAGAGAAAGAGGAGGAACGGCGCTTCGAGGAGATGCGGAAGGTTTTGTCCATCAAGACCGCCGACAAGGACCAGAAGATAATCTATTTGAGCGGCGGGAATCAGCAGAAGGTCCTGATCGGACGGACCCTGCTCATAGACTGCAAGGTTCTTATCCTCTTAGAGCCCACCCGAGGTATCGATGTCGGCTCGAAGGCGGAGATCCACCGGATACTCCGGGAGCTCGCCGATGGGGGAATGTCGATTATCTTTACCTCCTCGGAGCTGCCGGAACTGGTAAACCTGCCCGACCGGTGCATCGTGCTGTACAAAGGAAAGAAGACGGAGGAGTTTACCCGGAAGACAATGGACTCCGAGAAATTAGTCGCCGCTCAGATCGGACACAAGAGAACGAAGGAAGCCGCACCATGATACGATTATTAAAGCTCTACGAAAGATTCGGTATTTTCTTGTACATCTTTATAGGCGGGGTAATACTTGCCATAGTATCTCCGAATTTCTTAAAGATGAATACTCTCCTGAATATCGTCGCTCAGGGGACCTACGCCGCAACCATCGGTTTCGGCATGACCTTCGCTATTACCAGCGGCGGGTTCGATTTGTCGGTGGAATCGGTTATGTCGGTGGTGAGCGTATTCATCGCCCTGTTGATCCCCCGCGTCGGCATCGTGTTCGCGATATTCTTCGCCGTGGCAATAGGGAGCTGTATCGGGGTTATAACCGGTACTATCATTGCCAAGCTCAAGGTTACTCCGCTCATTACGACCCTCGCGATAATGACCATATTCAAGGGAGTCGCTCTCCTCATCGCAGGGGGAAGGCAGATTGTAATCGACCAAAAAGTCTTCATGCTGCTCGGCACGGGAAAGATGTTGGGTATCCCGATACCTATCTACATTATGCTGTTCTTCTTTATTGTTCTGTATTTCGTGCTTTACCATTCCGGATTTGGCCGGCATGTAGCCGCGGTGGGATCGAATGAACGCGCGGCGAAGATATCGGGAATCAACGTGGACGGGGTAAAGATCGGCGTCTATGCCTTAGTGGCCTTCACCTCGGGTATAGCGGCGGTTATCCGGACCTCTCAGACCCTGATCGGCATGCCGACTATGTCGCCGGGATTTGTTCTAGTCGTCCTAACGGTGACAATCTTAGGCGGGACGAGTCTATCCGGGGGAAAGGGAAATCTTTGGGGGACTCTCTTTGCAGGAATATTTATAGCCATGGTCTATTACGGACTGAACTTAGTCGGCGTGCAGGTATATTACCAGATGCTTGCCGTTGGGGCTATTTTGATATTCGCCCTGTTTATCGACGGTATTAGGAGGCGGTATCTCGAAGCCGCCAAGGCCAAAGGCATCAAGGTATAGCGGAAGTAAGGAGCTCAAACGTGCAGACTAATGAGAACAAAATGGACATACGATATAAACTCGCGAACCGCTGGGATTATTACGGACTCCCGCTGATACTCTTGATCCTTCTAACGGTTTTTTCGATTCTCTCGCCGTCATTCCGCAGCGGATTCAACCTCCTAAGCAATATAAAATTCGCGGCCTTTATCGGACTTGCCGCGGTGGGCATGAATTTCTGTATAGCCAGCGGTGACTTCGATATCTCCGTCGGTTCGATGCTCTCTCTAGTCGCCGTCGTAGGCGGGTCCACGGTTCCGGTCCTAGGAGGCTTTCTTGGTTTTGCAGTAACCCTTCTCTTCGGCGCCGTCTTAGGTTCTATAAACGGTTTCTTCGTTACCAAGCTCCGTATTCCCGCCTTTATAACTACTCTAGGATTCCTCTACATATATAGGGCCTTGGCGTATATCTACACCGATAACGTCGCCGTCACCATCGACGATGACTTCTGGTATTTTATCGGAAACGGAAGGATTTTAGGCATTCATTTTCCGATCATCCTCATGATTCTTTGTTTTTTCCTCGGTTTTATCATTCTTAGAAAAACCCCCTTCGGGCGGTACGTCGTTGCCGTCGGATCGAACAAGAACGCGGCGGTCCTTTCGGGAATCAACTACGATAAGACCAAGATACTCGTTTTTATGATGACCGGTTTCTTCGTGGCGATGGCCGCGGTGGTGCAGGCGGCGAACTTCGGCCAGGCGAATCCCGGAATGATGGGGCAGGGATATGAGTTTCAAGTAATTACCGCGGTCGTTTTAGGAGGTACCTTGCTCGGTGGAGGACAGGCCAATCTCTTCGGAGCGCTGTTTGCGTCCCTTATCCTGACGTATCTCAAGAACGGATTAGGACTGATGCAGGTAGACTCGTACTGGCAGTTCGTCGCTACCGGCTTGGTGCTTATCTTTGCCGTAGGCATCAACAGGCTCAAGGTAAGGGTTTTAGGGCAGCAGGATTAGGTTTGGACCGGTCCGCGTAGCGGGCCGAATAATTATTTTTCATTTCTTAAAAGGAGTTGTTATATGAAACAAAAAGCACTACTTATTGCGGTCGCTCTTGTCCTGATCGTCTCCATGGCGGCTTTCGCCGAGGGTCAGAAAGAAGAAGCCGGAGCTGCCGCCGAGGAAGAAGGTCCTCTTACCGTAGGGTATTCGCTTTGGACTATGGAGTACACCTTCTTCCAGAACCTCGAAGCCGGCGTGAGCCAGGCGTGTGAAGACTTCGGGTACGAGTACATTATGCTCGATCAGAACCAGGATTCTGCAAAGATGGTCCAGGACATCAATAACTTAGTCGGACAGCGGGTAGACGGAATCGTCGTTACCCCCGTCGATCCCGGAGCCATGGGCCCGGCGGTACGGAACGCCCGGGACAACGATATTCCGGTGGTGTGTGCCGATATCGGTATGTCCGGACCGGTCAACGCCCTCCTGATCTCCGACAACTACGAAGGCGGACAGATGGCGATGGATTTTATCGACCAAAAGGCCAGGGAAATGGGTCTGACGGACAAGAAAGTCGGCGTAGGCCGGGTGCAGCCCCAGTATACCTACGCACGGAACAGAGGACGGGGCTTCATGGACCGGGCGGAAGAGCTCGGTTATGAAGTGGTATCCGAAATCGTCGTCGAGCCTCCCAGTGCAGAAGGCGGGTACGATACCATGCAGCAGATCCTTTCGAGGGCTCCGGATGTCGTCGGCGTATTCTTCGCAAGCGGACGGGAAGCCGTCGGCGCCGGTAATGCCATCGAATCGGTAGGCGAGGACATCATCGTCGTCGGATACAACGGCGATCCGGAAGAGCTTCAGGCTATCGAAGACGGCGTTCTCGACGCAACCGTCGCGCAGCAGCCTTACTTTATCGGCTATGAGAGCGTCAGGGTCTTGAGAGAGATCATGGAACAGGGCGGCGACTACGAGGAAGAAGCAGTTCCCGTCGAAGTCGAGCTCCTTACTCCCGACAACTACAAGGAATGGGCGGAGGAAGCCTCCGAGCGCCGCGGACAGCCCGCGTACTAAAATCGAACTAGCAAACAGTTCAGGCCGCCTTCCTTCGGGGAGGCGGTTTCTTAGATTACAGGCGGGTCAGCTCGACCCGGACGAGATTCGGGAGCTTTCTCATCTCCGCGAAAAGATCGTGGATATTGACTTTGACGGGAATTTTCACGTTGATGTCCAATTCGGTTATTCCTTTGACGGTTGATTCTGAAAAATCTATGTTCATAATCGTAATTCCGAAATTTTCGACAAGTTCCTCCACCCGATCCGTGTAAAACCGGGAATCCTCGAATTTTAAATGTATGTTCTTGATATGCCGGTTTTGTATCATCGCCTTTTCGAGCAGATTGAGCAGGGTCAAGGTGATGAGTGTTACCCCCGTCAAAATGAAAGCGGGCAGATAGTATCCGGCCCCGACGCTCATTCCGATGGAGCAGACGACCCAGATGTTCGCCGCGGTCGTCAGTCCTTTGACGTTGATTCCTATCTTGATAATGGCCCCGGCTCCGAGGAACCCTATTCCGGTTACAATTTGGGCGGCGATTCTCGTCGGATCGCTGGATAGGCCCCCCTTGTAAATTGTAGGGATCAGCAGTGAAACGAGCACAAACATCGTCGACCCGATACTGATAAGCACATGGGTGCGCAGACCGGCGGGCTGGTTATCTATTTCCCGCTCGAGCCCAACGATGAAAGAAAGAATGAAGCTCAAACCGAACCGAAACAGGATCGTAGTAATGCTGGAGGGATCTGAGAATACCTGAAGGAACATATACTCAGTATACACAATTTTAGGAACTTTAACAGATCATAGTCGGTCAAAGAGTATCACGTTCAGGAGGAAAACCGCTGTAATCGGATATCCGATTGATTTCTCGGGTCACGAGCTCCAAGTCCGAATCTCTCACCGTCGGAAGCTGGTGGCGTGCTTTGCGTACGGAGTCATAGTCTAGATCCGCTATGATGAGCTGTTCGGATTCGTTTTCGGCGGACACAACAGTCTTGCCGAAAGGGTCCACTATTTGGGAACCTCCCCAATAATCCATACCCTTTTCCGATCCGACACGGTTTGCCATGAGCAGAGGCATTCCGTAGATCATCGAGTAGTACCGCACGGCAATTTCCCATCCTCCAAGGTTTGAGAATTCGCTGCTTACCGCGTCCAAGGCGGAGTTAGTCGGGGCCAAAAGGAGGGTAGCACCCTGAAGGGAAGCCAGATATACAAGGGCCGGATTCCATAGATCCGCGCAGATGAGAATGCTGCCGACCCACGGAGCTTCAATCGTAAATGTTTCGACCTTTCGGCCGGACCCGAAATATTTACCTTCTTCCAGATGTCCGTAAGTAGCAAGGTTAATTTTTCGATGAACGAATAGTATATCGCCCCTCGAAACAACAACACTGGAATTATAGAATTGAGCCGCCGGACCCTCTTCGACAAAGCCGATGACGGTGTGCACTCCTTCAGCCGCCCGGGCGAGCTCATAGAGGGCCGGGGCGTCATCACGCATCGCTACATCTAAGGTTTTGAAATCAAGACCATAGCCGGTCAGGGATAGTTCGGGAAAGAGAAGCAGCTGTACTCCCTTTTCTTTTGCTTCCTCCAGAAAATGTCTATGTTTTTCGATATTTTTTTCGACATCGCCTAATGCCGGATTGATCTGCGCGATGCCTACACGTAGGTTATTCATGCTATGGAAAAAATACGCAGACCCTGTTCAGGAGTCAAGGAGCGCTCGAGGACGGGACGGGAATCGAGTATCTCTTTCCTTCAGCGCGGCCGCACCTCGGCAATACAGGTGTAGTCCCGTCGATCGCCCGGACAGACATCCATGATAGTCAGTTCCGCAATACGTGTACCGAATTCGGGGCACTTTTTAAAATACATCTATAAATTTTTAATTACCCAATATTGAATCAGCGGGATAGTTTCCCTATTATGTATTAGAATAGAAGGTGTAAAGTGTGTCCGTGAAAGAGAGAAAACTCACCTATGAAGATTACGCAAAGCTTCCCGAAGGGGCACCGTATCAGCTGATCGACGGGGTGCTCGTCAAGAGTCCCGCGCCGGAACCGTACCATCAGGGGTTGTCCGGCCGACTTCATATTCTGTTTAACGAGCTTGTAAAACGGGGAAAGGGAAAAACCTACTATTCCCCCATCGATATCTACTTGAGCGAAACGGAAACATATCAGCCGGACCTTATTTTTATCCGGAAAGAACGGGAACACATCATCGGTAAAAAGAAGATCGAAGGCCCGCCGGACATCGTGGTGGAAATCTTATCGCCCTCCAACGCCTATTACGATCTTCGGCATAAAAGAAAGATCTACGAGGAGAAGGGGGTTCCCGAGTTCTGGATCGTTGATCCGCCCGAGGAGACCATCGAGATATATGTAAACGGGCCGGAAGGGTTCTCCCTCCATGACCAGGCTGAAAAAGAAGGCAGCGTGGCTTCTTCTCTCTATCCGGAACTTGTGGTGGACCTCAAGGAGTTTTTTACCGGCGCCTAGTAAACAGGGTATGAATCCCCGTCCGCACCCACGGAAGACCGGCCCCCTCGGGTAACTAGATGGAAAAAGTTCTGCTATAATCGGCATATAGGCGAAGAGATCAAAGTCAAGGAGATGCTGGAACTCGGAGTATTCGGCGGCAAGTATATGACCGACGGACGGGGCGAATTTCCCGCCGACTGGTTTACGAAGGCGCTATCCTTCTCCGAGCCCGTTTTTTGACCGAAAGAGGGGGAGTAATCGTGGGAAAGGTAGTGCGGTTCGGGGTGTCCATCGATGAAAAGTTATTGTCCAGTTTTGATACTCTGATTGAGGAAAAGGGATATACCAGCAGGTCGGAGGCCTTTAGAGATCTTATCAGGGATCTCTTAGTCCGGAACTCCTGGGAAAAGGACGAAGATGCTCAGCACGTAGCAACCGTTACCTTAGTCTACAATCACGAGACGCGGTATATCAGCGACAAGCTCACGGAAATCCAGCACGAAACCCACGAAGCGGTCGTTTCGAGCCTCCATGTCCATCTGACCGAACACAGCTGTCTCGAGGTATTAGTCTTAAGAGGAAAGGCAAAACTGATACGGAAAATCGCGGACAGGCTTATCGCCACGAAGGGAATCAGCTACGGTACGTTTTCCATGGCCACCACCGGAGAGAATCTGTGATGGGCATTCTCCCATGACTAATTCCGTCTATACGCCGCGGTTCTGGGAAAGGGAATGGCGGCGGTACAAGAAGCGTTCCCGTCTCGCGCAAACCCAGAATGCCTCGCCGGAAAAATGGACCGATTTCTACGACACGGTAAGCGATATTTGGCTTAGCCTTCGGGGGGACCCGTGGGAGCTGGGAAACCGTGTCGCGGATCTTCTCATAAATGATGGCATTCTGCGGCCGGAAAGCCGTCTCCTCGACGCGGGGTGCGGGTCGGGACTCATAAGCATCCCTCTCGCGCCGCATTGCAAAGAGATTACCGCCCTCGATAATTCCAAGGGTATGCTCGATCAATTGTGTGAGCACACTGAAGAAAAAAATATCGGGAACATCGAGATCGTCCGGGCTGAATGGAACGATTTTATCCGGACTTTCGAGGGACCGCGGTACGATGCCGCGGTGGCCGCCTTTTTTCCCCCAGTGTTCAGTCCGGAGGGTATCGGTCAGCTCGAAGATACGGCGGACCGCTCTTGTCTTGTAATGGGGGGAGGTGAAGACCCCTTCCCCTTCCGCAAAGAGCTTTGGGATGCCCTGGTCGGGCGGCCGCTGCCGGACCGCTGTCGTTCACGGCAGTGCGCTTACAATTTCCTCGAAACAGCCGGGAAAAAGCCGAATATCCGGCATCTTTCGTGGACCGCGGCCTTGGACATGGGGCTGGACGATCTCGTCAGGTTCTATACCGCCTATTTCACCGTATTCGGGATAGGGGGCGGTCGAGCTCATACAATAATTTCGGATTACCTCGCGGGATACGCCGCCGGGGGCCGTGTCCAAAAAACCGGCACTGATCATGTCACCGTTATCTGGTGGGGAAAAAAGTCCTGAAACTGAGCTGATTGATATATTGTAAAGACGCTTTTCGTCCGCTCTGTTCATAAAAGCGGAAAAAAAATGATTGACAGCCGCCTCAGCTCTGGTACAATAAAGAGTGTTACTAATTGGTATTTCGTAACACCGATCGGGTGAGCAAAAGGATGGGGATGTAATGAGAAAAATACCGGTGATGGTTTTCATCCTCTGTCTTACCGCCAGTGCCTATCTCGTGTCTGAAGGGCAGAGTGAAGTCGAAAAAGAAAGAACAATTCTCAAGATCGGAACGCCTAACGAGGTCAAAACCGCAAGCGTCTTCGGGGATTACTATCTGGGGATCTTCGCCCATATATCCAATCCCCCTCTTATGCAGATGAACGAGAGGGGCGAGTTGACCGGATTGACGGCGGAAAGAGTCGAGGTTTCCGGGGACAACAGGATATGGACCTTTTCTATCAGGGATGATCTATACTGGAGTGACGGCACGAAGCTTACCGCCGAAGATGTGAAGTTTTCCATAGAATACACGGGTGCAAATAATCCGAACGCCCGGTGGATTCACGATACCCTGGACAAGGCGGAGACGGGACCCGGCAATTCGGTACGCCTTACCTTTAATAAACCGTATACGGGCCTGAGGCTGGAGTTCGCCACCTACAATATCTTCCCTAAACACATTTACGAAGAGGTCGATGATCCCATGCAGTACGTGAACTCCGGAGCAAACGTGGGATTCGGTCCGTTCTCTATCGAAGAAATCGATCTGAACGCGGGGGTCATCCGGTTTACCCGAAACAAATACTGGACGGGCAGGAAACCGGAAGTCGACGGATTTGAGATCCACATCTACAAAAACATGGACGTTCTTTCTCTCGCCCTCGAAAACGGAGACGTCGATACCTATTATAAATACGCTTCCTCCTATCCTTACGCGAATATCGACCGGCTCGAAAAAACAGGGGATTTCGATTTTTCTAAGAAATTGAACATGGGTCTTGTATTTCTCGCGTTCAATCTCCGCGGCGGCGTCACCGCCGACACACGATTCAGGGAAGCAATCTCCTACGCAATCGATTACGAGGAAATCGTCAAACTCGACGCATTGGGATACGGACGGATTCCGAACCGGGGTTTCGTACCGCCGAGCATGGGCGGGTATAAAGACACACCCTCCCTTGAATATAATCCGGCGGAGGCGGAGCGCGCCCTCGAGGCCGCGGGTTACCGTGACACCGACGGCGACGGTCTCAGGGAAACTCCGGAGGGGGACAATATCTCCCTCTCCGTGTTGGTCCGGTCGGATTGGAACAGAGTCGGCGAACTTCTTACCGATTATCTTGCGAAGGTAGGAATACGGAGCTCCCTCAGGTCTCTGGACTTGAACGGGTGGGTCGCCGCGAAGGACGAATACGATTACGACCTTATCGTTACCCGGACCACACCGTGGGGTATGCTGATGCACGCGAACTGGGGCACCGGCTATTTCGATTCGAGGCGGTCGGGCATGGGGGTCCTGCATGTTCTCGATGATCCCGATTTTCTTGGGTTATGCGATAGGATCCTCGCCACGGCGGACGTGGAAAAGCTCATGCAGTTGGGATCGGAAGTACAGGATTACTACGAGAAAAATCTGCCGGGGGTTGCCCTCTATTGGAACGAGATCATCATCCCCTATAACAAGGCGTACAGCGGATGGGCTCCCGATCCGCTCTACGGAATATACAATATCGAGACATTCCTGACTCTATCGAGAGAGCGTGCAGAATCTGTACCGTAAGATTACGAGGTACATCCTTGCCTTCGCGGCAATCGTTACTCTGAATTTTTTTATCCCAAGGCTCATGCCCGGGGATCCTCTTATAAATTTACTCGGAGAAGATCTCTCCCTCTCGGGCGAACAATTGGAGAGTCTAAGAAAAGAACTGGGACTGGACGAACCTTTGGGGGTGCAATATCTCGGCTACTGGCGGGATGTTCTGACTTTTAGTCTCGGCTTTTCCTATCATTACAGCCGGCCCGTCGCCACGGTGATCGGAAACAGGATGCGATGGACCCTTTCTTTTATCCTTCCCTCGCTTGTAATCGGGGCGTTCGGGGGAGCGATTTTCGGTTCCCGAGCGGGATGGAAGGCGGGAACGCTCAAGAGCCGAATCGTCACGTCGGCAATGCTCTGTATTTATTCGATACCTCCTTTTTTTCTCGCTCTGCTGTCCTTGTATTTCTTCGCTTTCCGTTTAGGTCTTTTCCCGCTGAAGGGGTATTACGAAACGGGGACTTTTTTCGATATCCTCAGGCATCTCGTGCTGCCGATCCTCGTGTTGTCTCTTTTTACGATGTCGAGGAACTATATGATCATGAGGGGGAGCGTACTCCAGGAAAAGCGGAAACTCTACACTCTGTACGCCCGGTCGAAGGGGATAGGAAGCGCCCTGGTCAGAAAGAGGCACGTGTTTTGGAATGCCTCCCTTCCCCTCGTAAGCCTCATAGCATTGGATTTCGGATTCATTTTCAGCGGGGCCCTTTTTGTGGAGATAATTTTTTCGATGAACGGAATGGGGACCCTCATCTACGAGGCCGTTAGAGAGCTCGACTACCCGGTCCTTCAGGGCTCCTTCTATATAATCGCGGTGATGATAATCGGCTTCAATATCTTAGCCGACATTATCTACGCCTTGATCGATCCGAGAGTAAGGAAGAGATCATGAGAAGATTTTCACTGTCATCGATCAGCCTCACCGGGACGAGTATTTTCATTATTTTCGTCTTAGCGGCACTATTTGCCGGCGTACTCGCACCCTATTCTCCCGACGAGCGTTTCGACCCGTACGCTTCCCCCTCGAAGGAGCACCTGTTGGGGACGAATGATATCGGCAACGATATTCTGTCGGAGCTCATCTTCGGCACGAGGGTGTCTCTTGTCGTCGGGCTCTTGACCTCCTTCTTAGCTACGGGATTAGGAGTCATTATCGGGATGACGTCGGGTTACTTTCGCGGGATCTTAGATGAAACGCTCATGGCCGTTACCGATGTGTTCCTCATGATCCCGAGAATTCCTCTGGTAATAATTTTGGCGGTATTCCTCAGGCCGAGTTACTGGATCATCATTCTCGTCTTGGGTCTCGTCTGGTGGACCACGACCGCCCGCGTAGTCAGGTCGAAAACTCTTCAAGTAAGGGAAACGGGATTCGTTGAGAGCTCGAGATCCATGGGTTTTTCCCATGCCCACATTATCTTTTCGGAGATCTTCCCGAATATCATTTTTATCGTTGTTCCCAAATTTATGCTGACGGTGGCCTCGGCGATGATTTCCGAAGCGTCTCTCTCATTCTTGGGCCTCGGAGATCCCACGGCGGAGAGCTGGGGGATGATGATCCGCTATGCCTTCGAACGGGGAGGGTTCATTCGGGACATGTGGTGGTGGTATGTAGCTCCGGGGGCCGCCGTTACCCTGTGCGTTCTATCGATAGTACTCATAAGTTTTTCCCTCGAAAACAGGCGGGGAGGGAGCGGAAGAGAGGGGATGGGATTTTTAGTCTTCCCGGCCTTGTCGATTATCAAAGAAAAAAGGGGGATGTAAGCGGTGTCCTGTCTCCACGTCAAGAAACTTTCGGTATCCTTTCCGAGTGCGAGCGGAACAGTCAAGGCCGTGGACGATGTAAGCTTCGACCATGTCGGAGGAGAGACCCTCGCCCTGTTAGGAGAAACCGGATGCGGGAAATCGGTAATTGCCCATTCAATTATGGGGCTTCTTCCGCCTTATGCGGAGACCGAAGGCGAAATCAGATTTATGGACACGGACTTGCTGAATGCGAATGAGGTCCTTCTCGATACGCTCCGGGGTGAGCATATGTCCATCATTTTCCAGAATCCATCTTCCTCCTTGAATCCCATCCGGACAATCGGCAGTCAGATTATCGAATCGCTCATCGTGCACCGTGGAATGAAAAAAAAGCACGCTTATTCCAAGGCCGGGGAGATCCTGACGCAGCTCGGATTCGCCGATGTGGAAAACCACATGCGGGCCTATCCCTTCCAGTTTTCGGGAGGAATGAATCAGCGCGTCCTTATAGCCGCGTCCATGGTCCTCTCCCCGAGGGTTCTTATCGCGGACGAGCCTACCAAGGGCCTCGACCAACCGCTTCAGGCCGAAGTAATGCGGGAGCTGTTAGAGGTAAAAGCACACAACGGCTCTTCCCTGCTTCTCATAACACACGATTTCGAATTGGCCCGGAACGTGGCGGACCGCATAGCGATAATGTACGGAGGTAGGATCGTTGAAATAGCCGGAACCACCGATTTCTTCTCCGTCCAGCTGCATCCGTATTCCCGGGCGCTTATCATGAGTCTGCCCGAGAACGGATTCAACCCTGTTCCCGGAGAATTGATGGATATGACCGACTCTCCTAAGGGCTGCGGGTTCCACCCGAGGTGTCCGGATAGGGTCGACCGATGCTCCGAGGAAACGCCCCCTATGGTTTCGGTCGACGGAAGGGAGGTGCGATGCTTTCTCCATGCCTAGCGGCGCGGCGGATAACGAAAAACTTTTCGACCGGCTCTATAAGAAAGAGAGAAAAATGCGTCCTCTCCGGCATCGAACTCCTTCTCGAGGAAGGCTCTTCCGTCGGTATCGTCGGAAAATCCGGGTCGGGAAAAACCACCTTGGGGAAGATTCTCGCGGGCATACTCGAGCCTACCGGCGGGCAGGTCCTGTACGAGGGAAGGGATATTTTTTCTCTGAACAGAGAGGAGCGCCGGAACTATATCCAGAATGTACAGATGATGTTTCAGAATCCGGAAGGGGCGCTGAATCCGATGAAAAGGATCGAGCGGCAGTTTTTCGACGTGTGCAGGCTTACGGGTTCGGCCTCCCGCGCCGAATCCGCCGAAAGAACGGCCCGGGCCCTCGAACAGGTCGGCCTGTCGAAGGAAATCCTCTGCCGCCTGCCGAGCGAGCTTTCGGGAGGACAGAACCAGCGGGTCGCCCTCGGACGGATTCTCCTTTTAGACCCCAAGATCATAATACTCGATGAGCCGACCTCCGCCCTCGACATCTCGGTGCAGGCGCAGATTCTCCACCTCCTGAAACGGCTGCAGCACGAGCGGCGCCTGTCCTACATTTTTATCTCCCACGACCCCGAAGTGGTGGACTTCATGTGCGACCGAATTGTTTCGGTGTGAATACTTACAATTGAGCTTCCAAGCGGCGGATTTCTTCCTCCAGGTCTTCTATTTCCATTTCTTTTTGTACTTCGGCTTCCGACGAGAATTGCGCTACACAGGCGGGTTTCGTCTGTGATGCTTTTAATTTTTCGAGTTTTGCCTTCTTTTCCTCGAGCTGTTTCTTGATATCCGTATTCATGCCTAACCTCCAAACTAATAATACACTGTTTTCAACGAATTTTGCGGATGTAATACGAAAAGCTTGACACTGTAACAATGTAACTATATAATCAAAAATAGTGAAACAAAATTACGACAGGGACATAACCTTGACCATCAAGGCCCTCCACGAATCGTATTCCGACTCGGAGCGGCAGCTTGCGGATTATGTCCTTGAGCAGCGGGAACTAATACCCTTGAAAAGTGTCTACGACCTCGCCGACGACACCGGCTTGAGTACGGCGACCGTCAGCAGGTTCGTCAAAAAACTCGGTTTCCCGGCTTTCAAGGATTTCAAAGTCGCCCTTGCCAGGAGCTCCGGAAAGGGGAGCTCCGAGTTCTACGAGATCCTCGAGGAAGGAGATTCGCCCGACGAGATGGTGCGGAAAGTCTTCCTCGGGAATATCAAGAGTCTCGAGGATACCCTTTCGCTGGTCGATACTTCCGATCTTATCGAGTGCGCCCGGCGTGTAAGCGGATGCTCTCGGGTGCTCTTCTTTGGTATAGGGAGCTCGGGGCACATAGCACAGGACAGCGCCATGCGCTTTTCGCTTCTAGGCTTTTCATCGAGCGCCCATTCCGATCCCACGGAAATTTTATTCCGGGGGGGTACCGCCGGCAAGGGAGACGTCCTTATTGCCTTGTCCCATTCCGGAAAAACCAAGATAACCGTCGAGGGATGCGGGGAGGCACGGAAAAGGGGGGCACTGGTCATCGGGATCGCTAACTATCTGGAATCGCCGCTGCATAAAACGAGCGATTACTTCTTCTGTACCTCTTTCCCCGAGCAGAAGGTCCGATTCGCGGCCCTTTCGTCCCGTTCGGCACAATTGAGCATCATCGACAGCCTCTATCTGCTGGTATCGACTATGGGAGAGGTAACCATCGACTACCAGAGAGTAAACGATATAACAGACAGGTTTTTAAGATATTGAAAGAAGATACTGCGAGAGGAGGAATCGATGCCCTTTGAAATACGGATACCGTCATCGGGAGAATTAGGAGAAGACATAACCCTGACGGCATGGAGAAAGAAAATCGGAGATACTGTCGAGCGGGGAGATGTGATCGCCGAGATAGAGGCGGATAAGGGGGTTCTCGAGATCGAAGCCGTTGTGGACGGAACGTTGGGTTCGATTTCCGTCGAGGAGGGCTCCTCAGTGGAACCGGGTACCGTAATCGGGACAATTCAAGCCGAGGAAACGGCCCCGGAGAGTCGAAAAAAGGTTGCCCCGGCCGCCCGGCGGATGGCCCGGGAAGCGGGGGTCGATGTCGACGACATCCCCGGTACCGGTCCGGGGGGTGTCGTAACCCGTGCCGACGCGGAAAATTACCTCGGGACTTCCGGGCTCCCCGCGGGCGCCGCACCGGCAGCCGGAAGCGGAGTAACGGGTCCCGAGGTCCTTACCCCCAATAGGAAATCCGTTATCCGGACGGTGACCGAAAGCCATAGAAAAATTCCCGCTGTCCGGTTCGCCGCAACAGTTTCCATGGAGCGGGCGCTCCGGGTCAAACATAAGGGAGGCTTCCTGTGGGATTCCCTCTTCGTGAAAGCGGCCGCCGGGGTTATCGAAAAAATGCCGGTTTTTACCGGTTACGTCGGTCAGGACGGTGACGAAGAGTCAGCCGGTATACAGATAAGACGCCGCGCTGCAGCCAACATCGCCTTTGCCTTAGGCAGGGAAGGGGAGCTGTACGCCCCGGTTGTTCGTGATGCCGGCGGGCTCGGACTTGAGGAGATAGACCGAATTATAAGGGGGTACGTGAAACGAACGGAGACCGGCCCCTTTACGAATAAGGACTTCGCCGAGGGATGTTTTCTGATCAGCAACCTCGGAAAGTACGGACTCGACTGGTTCGAGGCGATGGTCTATCCCGGGAACAGCGCGGCGTTGAGCTTCGGGGGGATAAAGGAAAAGC